>JBLHLE010000221.1:0-8475 GCA_047620805.1 Pirellulaceae bacterium | reverse complement strand
GCCCCTTAGACGATAAGACGCTGATCTATGCAGGCTCAGAAAACAGCAACCGCCCAGAGTAATAGACGCCGAGTAAAAGACCCAGAGTAAAAGACCCAGAGTAAAAGACCCAGAGTAAAAGACCCAGAGTAAAAGACCCAGAGTAAAAGACCCAGAGTAAAAGACGCAGAGTAATAGACGCCGAGTAAAGCACGGGTAAGAAACGCAGCTAAGATTGCGACAAAATAACTGTCCTGACTACCTCCTAGTTAATCGAACTTAAACTCCCTGGAGATTGAACCATGGCTCGAATTCGAGAGCGCGTCCCGACGAGGGATAACGACCCCAAGGCTCTGTTGTGGCTGATTCCAGTCGGCCTGACTTTGTTTCTGATCGTCATACTGGCACTAGGGTCCTTCTATACCGTCGATGCCCACCAACAAGCCGTCGTGATGAGGTTCGGCAAGGTCCTCGCTACGACGGGACCCGGATTGAACTTCAAAATACCAATCGTCGACACAGCCGTACTCGTCGACATTGACGAGAAGAGTTTAGCGTTGCCCTACGGCGCCAAGGCGGCTACTCGAGGCAACGGTGACATGCAAACGCGCCGCGAAAAAGCTCCCGAACCACTCATCCTAACGGGCGACCTTTATGCAGGCGTTGTGGAATGGAGCGTGAATTGGCGCGTCGACGATCCACAGAAATATCTCTTTAGCATCGACCAACGCGACGTGGAAGCGACTATCGTCGGGGTCGCGCGGAGTGTCATGCATCGCGTTGTTGGCGATTATTCTGCCGATGAAATCCTCACCGGTAAACGCGAGGAAATCGGAATCCAAGCCCTCAATGAAATGCAACAAGTTCTTGAATCTTACGACTGTGGCGTCCGTATCGTGGCCCTGCAAATGCAACGCGTCACGCCGCCATTGATCGTCAAAAAGGCATTCGATGAAGTGAACGCCTCGATCCAACAAAAAGAACAGCTCGTCAACGAAGCACAAAAGGAACGCAACCGCCTCATCCCGCAGGCGGAAGCGCAAGCAATTACGCTAGAACGGCAAGCGCTCGGTTACGCTGCCCGCCGCCGCGCTGAAGCAGACGGTGAAATCTCCGCACTGCTGGCGAAATACGAAGCGTATCAACTAGCTCCCGACGTAACGCGAAAGCGACTCTATCTCGAAGCCATGGAACAAGTCATGAAAAACAGCGGCCCCAAAACGGTGCTCGATGCCAACATGAAGGGACTCCTGCCGCTACTCGACTTAAGTAAGTAGGTAGGCCGCTCGGAAAGCCACTCGGACCGAGCATCCTCCGATCACCGCAATTGATTCGCTACACTATTCCGCTTCTGTCAGGAAATCATACAATGTTCCGCAAAACTTCCGTCGCACTGACCATCCTACTGGTACTTATCATCGCGCTCTTGATGGTCAGTCCTAGTTTTCTGTACACCGTCGATCAACGTGAAATGGCTGTCGTGCTGCAATTCGGAAACCCCGTCGCCGAGCGTATCGAACCGGGCCTCTATTTCAAATGGCCATTGATACAGGAAGTACGCAAGCTCCCAAGCACAAAACAGTTCTGGGGAGACACGTCTTCGCAACGCTTGCCCGATCTTCCTACCAAAGACGATAAAAAAATCGAGGTCATTCCGTGGGCCATCTGGAAAGTCGAAAAGCCCACGCAGTTTGTGCAACGGCTAGTAACCATGGAAGAAGGCGAACGCCGAATTTCAGAATTTGTGCGCAGTGCAATTCGTGACGTTGTCACCCAATACCCACTAGCCGAACTCGTTCGCAGCACCGATCGCGAACTAAAAACTTATCAGTCCACGCTTCGTGAAGCCGACAACGAATTCAACATCCCACAAGTCGAACCTCAGATTGCGAGCATCCAATTCGGCCGCACCAAGATTCTCGATGAAATTAAAGCGGAAGCCCAGAAACGGCTCCGCGGTGACAGTGAACTCGGCGGTCGCGGTATCATCCTTATCGACGTCGGCATCTCCGACATCGACTTCGTGGAAAGTGTTCGAGTGAAAACATTCGATCGCTGGATTGCCGAACGTCAATCGATCGCAGCGTTGAACGTCAATGAAGGCGAGAAACTCAAGTCGGAAATCGTCGCTCAAGCCGAACAGGAAGTGGAGAGCATCGTCGGCGAAGGACAGCAAAAGTCGAACGAGATCCGCGGTGAGGTCGACGCGGAAGTCATAAGTAAGTATGCCAAAGCGATCGAAACCACGGGCGAATTCTATACCTTCGTGCGAACACTCGAAGCCTACACGACCTCGATCGACACAAATACCAGGCTGATCCTGACGACTGATAGCGACTTCCTTAAACTTCTAAAAACACTTGAACCAGCACCCGAAATCGCGAAGCCTGCTCCCACGACAGCGCCATTACTGCCACTTTCACCGCCGGCGTCGTAGATTGGCTCCCGTAGAATTCGACAACAGCCACGGCGGACATGTCAGTTTGACTTGTAATTCCGCTGCCAAAAGCGTATTCTAGGGGGTCGATCCAAAATGCAGAATTACCGTTTCAGTCAACGCGACATAAATTAGGGCTTCCAAAAATGAAATGTCTACCCGCAGTCAATTGGATTAAGTGCTTCGCAGCACTAACCGTCGCAACATTCACGACGTTGCTCTCCGCCACTGCATATGCCCAACTGCCCACGGTGGAAGAGGCGCTCGAGATTTCTAAACAAACCGGTCGCCCGATTTTTGCGTTGGCCGGTCAAGAAACGTGACCGCCGTGTAAAGCGCTGCTGCATCGATTGGAAACCGATCGAAACTTGGCAGTGTTCGCGGGACAGTTTGTTCCGCTCAAGATCGAAACAAAAGGTCAAGTCTGGGGCAAATGGGCTTCCACGTATCGCCCCGAGGGCCAAGGGATTCCAATTATCTACGTCATTCGTGCCGATGGCGAAATGCTGTACGGCAAATCCGGCTCGTTGCAAGGTAACGATCTTCTCAACCTGCTCGCCGCTTCGCTACAGAAGTCCGGTCGCAGTTTTGACGGAAAACAGCTCAGTACCCTCACCACACTCGTCGCTCAAATGAAAACGGGACTAGAAAATAAGGAACTGCCAACCGCCTTTCAAGCGTTGCGGCCACTAAGCAAACTCGGTGAACCCGGTAACTTGCAAAGTTATTCGACGCTTGCATTGGAAGCCGACCAACTCGCCCAACAAGTAATGACGCAAGCCGAAACGGCACTCGCCGAATCTCAAGAGAAGTTGAAGGACGATTCGACTGCCTTCGAGGGAGTCGTCGAACTGATGTCCGCCAAGCTTCAACTTGCTGCCATTCCCAAACTCAAACAGCTCACTGACATTGCAATCCGCACGGTGAGCAAAGACCCGACCCTGAAAGACTACATCCGGCCTGCGGAGAAACTCGCCCGCGGCGAAGCATTCGCCAACCTGAAGACGCCAGCAGCAGACAAACAGGCTGCAACCGCCTACTCCGCCGTCATAAAAACGCACGCCGGAACACCTGCCGAAAAAATCGCCCGCGAGCGTCTTGCCAAATTGGTAACTGCTGAAGTCGCTCAACTGCCCAGCGATAAAGACGCCGATAAAGACAGTGTCGAAGATAAGGTCAGTGTCGAAGATAAAGACAGTGTCGAAGATAAAGACAGTGTCGAAGATAAGGTCAGTGTCGAAGATAAGGTCAGCGTCAAAGATAACGACAGCGTAAAAGATCTGTATCGCACGTGGACTGATGCCACAGGCAAGTTTAAGATCGAGGCGAAACTACTCGACAACAAAGACGGAAAAGTTCGCTTGCAACGTAAGGACGGCAGGGTCATTACGCTTCAGGAAAGCCAACTAAGTCCAGTAGACCGCGCTCTGCTCAAATAGTAACAACGAATGTTGGAACGCCGTGTAGAACAGCGATTCGGTCACCCTTTACGTAGTTACCAGCATTTCGTTACCTGTTACTTAGTTACCTGTTACTTAGTTACCTTGTGTAGCACCTTCCCCTTTTCGTCGTGATAGACGAATGACAGCTTGGCGCCGTCACCCTTGCCGATTTTAATCAACAGGAAGCCGCCAGACGGGGTTGTTTGGGTGTACAGTTGCTTGATCAAGCCAGCGGGGTCGGTCGACAGCGGATCGCCTGGCTTACGGCCCAATCGCGAATTCGGGTCGACGAGGGCGCCACATGAAAATTCCTCGATGCCCGTCGGATCGACGGCATGATATTGCCAATGTCGATCACCGCAGACTAGGTAGAAGTTCTTTTTATCGAGGCCATTCTTTTTCAGCCAGGAAAAGAATTCGTCTCTTTCTTGGCGGAAGCCACCGAGATTCGTATGATTGTCGGTCTTTCGTTTGTCATCGGGACCTACCATTGGAGTTGGCGAAATCAGCAGTTTGTATTTCGCATCGCTGGCCAAGAGGGTTTTCTTCAGCCAAGCCTTTTGTTCCGCGCCCCAAATGGTCTTTTCCGGTCCGTCCGGCAAGGCATTGGGAGTGCGATACATGCGATTTTCAACGAACCAAATCTGCAGGTTCTTGTTGACGCGATGCGTGCGGTACGTCTTCGTGTCGTCGGCACCGTGCGCCCCGACAGGTAGCTGCTCCAGCATCAGCGCGCGTGCTACTTCGGGAGTTGGGCTGTAGTCGCCAGTATTGTCACCATCATCGATTCGATAGTCGTGGTCGTCGATTTCCCAGAACGTGGGCACTTTGGCAAACAAATCCTTAAATCGCGGCTGAACGAATTGCTCGTGCCACTTCTGTCGCAATTGAGCAATAGTTTCTGCTCGCGGGTTGTCCGGAGTATCGTAGTAGACGTTGTCGCCGGTTCCGATAAAGAAATCAGGATGCTTTTTGAGAATAGTAGCCAGCGCGGGGTAGCCGAGATGTTTGTCAGGTCCCTTGTACGACTCCGGCAACGCTCGATTGTTTTCTTCTAAGTGCTGCTTGCGATCGATTCGATCATCCCCGTGAAACTTTGCATAGTTCATTCCAGTAACGACAACAAATCTCACCGCCGCAGTAGACTTCGCGCCCGGCAGAGTTTTGAATTCCACGACTGGACCTGGTTCCAGCGAACGCGAGCAGCTCCCCACTTTTATCTCACATCGGTACTTCGTCCCTGCTTTCAAATCCTTGAACGTGGCTCGAGCGATGAAGTCAGTCGTTTCAAGTGCTCGTACGTAGACCGACGTAACCGGAGCCTTCTCTTCGACGTCGGGCATCAAATTAAACTGAACCGTTCCCTCGATTCCAGGTACGTCCCCTTCGAACAGTTGGTCCGTTCGGGTCACGCGCACCTGAATATGAGCGCTGCGGTCGGTTACTTCACCGACCATGACGCCCATTCCAGCCATCGGACCAGCGAGTTTCACAGGAGCCGAGGGTTTCTCGTCGGACTTCTTCGACTCGGGACGATCTTGCCCTACTTGCTTTTTTCCCGCTTGCTTTTCGTCGGCGTTTACGACGCCCGCAAAACAGGCAATCAGAAGGATCGCATTTATGAATCGAGCGCACGAATGAAACATTTTTGACTCCTAAGCATGGCTGAACTTTTCGCTATCGCCAATAAGAAGGCGGCGTTTACCTAAGGGTACGCTTGCCTATCATGAACCAGCTTCTAGCAAATCCTGAGTCTATTGACTCTACCACCAGCGACACCCATACTCAAGTTTACTGGCAGGATAAGTTCAGTCAGTCTATTCCATCGAGCGTATCTAACAGGATGATGCTCACTTCGTGTCGCCAATCTCCTACACAATTCTCCTCCTACACAATTTTCCATCGGTCACTGGTCATTGTTTAGTGTGGTTTAGTCCAAATTATTGCTCTATCAAATCGAGCGGATGCGAAAAACGGGGCAGCCATGAATAAGACGCAATCATCGCCAAACCGCAGCCGAGCGAGCAAGTCCCTAGTCGCTACTCGAATCTTTCTCCGCCGCCAGCTGTGGATTTGGCCGATCCTCGCCGCCGTTCTGCTTTCAATTGTCGGCTACCTGATTCGCAGCGTTGTCGAGAGCGAAGTCAAAAAGAACCTCGCCGCCGAACTCGAGACTATCCTCAACGCCGACGTTACCGCGCTCGAGATTTGGTTGGCGAGTCAAACGCGCGCCGTTGAAACGATCGCGTCCGACCCAAATGTGTACGGCCCGATCACCGAGTTGATTCGACTTAGCGAAGGTCCTAATCTCGGTCCGCGAGACCTGCTTGAATCTCCGGCGCAACAGCAGTTAGCGGACGCAGTTCAACACTGGATGAGAGCGGACGACTTTCGCGGCTTCAGCGTTGTAAAGCGTGACGCGATGTTCCTCGCTGGTGATCGCCCCGAAGTAATTGGTCGCAACGACATTCCGATTCCCGACGGCTTGTTTGACAAGGTCTTCGCTGGCGAGGCAACGGTCACTCGTCCTTTCAGTAGTACGCTAGTGCTGAAAACCGCAGCAGGGCCCGCCAAGGTAGGCGTGCCTACGATGTATGCGGTAGCGCCGATTTTTGACGAAAACCATGAAGTCATTGCAGCCCTGGGGTTTCGCATTCGCCCCGATCAGGACTTCACTCGAATTCTCTCAGTCGCAAGTGCGGGTGAAACAGGTGAGACGTATGCCTTTGACAAATCGGGTCTATTAATTTCTCAAAGTCGCTTTGACGAGCAGTTAAAGCAAATCGGGCTCCTCACCGACAATGATGATACTCGCTCGATTCTCAACATGCAGATCCGCGATCCGGAAGTCGACATGACTCAAGGTATTCGTCCAACGAAACGAAGGACGGAACAGTCACTCACTCGGATGGCGGCCGACGCGATCGCTGGAAATAGCAACGTAGACGTCGAAGGCTACAGCGACTACCGAGGAACCAAAGTAATCGGCGCTTGGACGTGGCTACCTAAGTACGATTTCGGTGTTGCCAGTGAAGTCGACGTCGATGAAGCTTATCGCCCGCTCTACGTCTTGCGATACGCGTTCTTCTCGCTATTCGGTTTATTGGTGGCGAGTGCCATTGCCATATTCATCTTCACACTTGTCGTTTCAAGATTGAACAGAACTACGCAGGCTGCTGTGTTGAAAGCGGAAATGCTAGGGCAGTATTCGCTCGATGAAAGAATCGGTGAGGGTGGAATGGGCGTCGTTTATCGCGGACGTCACGCAATGCTCCAACGCCCCACTGCAATTAAATTGCTCAACACTGAAAATTCAACCGAACAAGACATCACAAGGTTTGAACGAGAAGTTCGCTTGACAGGGCAGCTGAACCACCCCAATACAATCGCAATTTATGACTATGGCCGCACACCGGAAGGTGTCTTCTATTACGCAATGGAATACCTAGACGGAATCGACCTGGACGACTTAGGTGAAATTTACGGACCCCAGCCAGAAGGTCGAGTGATCCACATCCTGCGGCAAATCTGTGGTTCGCTCGCTGAAGCACACGAAGCGGGACTGATTCACCGTGACATCAAACCCGCCAACATTGTTCTCAACAAACGAGGGGGCCTGTTCGACGTCGTCAAGGTGCTCGACTTTGGACTCGTTAAAGCACTCGACTCCAAAGCGGAACGAGCGCTCACGATGGCTGGTACGATCATTGGCACGCCACTCTATATGGCACCGGAAGGCATCGAACGACCCGACGAAGTTGACGCCCGCAGCGACCTCTATGCCGTCGGTGCTGTCGGTTATTTCCTACTGACCGGAAAACCTCTTTTTGAAGCCAACACTATCACTCAAATCTGCATGAAACAAGTGGCTGAAACTCCTCTTACTCCATCGGAGCGGAATGGAAATCCCATTGACGGTGAGCTACAAGACATCATCATGCGTTGCCTGGAAAAGAACGCAGCCGATCGCTTCCAGACGGCGTGGGACCTTGAAGCAGCGTTAGGTTCCTGCAAGTCGACGCCCTCGTGGACACGAGAAACCGCCGCCGCGTGGTGGAGCGAACAGGGAAACGACGTCCTATCGCCTCCAAGGCCCAGTCCCCCAACAAAAGCGAGCACGAAGAATAACGCAGTATTGGACAAAACGGCAATCTTCAAGCACGACAGCACAAAGTAGCAGTAGCCGCTCGCTCTTAATTCACGGCAACGAGGTAGACCACCCAGCTCGGCTGGCTCGGTGCGCTGGTACGTCGAGCCCAGTCGCCAATGCCGACTCCGTCTTCGTCTTCTATTTCAAAGTAAACGTGACTCTCGGAGAAACCAGCTTCGGCGAGCATCTCGCGAACTTCGGGAATGGTCCAAAAACGCCAGTCGTATTCGAATGCATTTTTCAGCTTGCTACCGTCTTTGAACTTGAAGCTAATGGAAAACAGTGCGTCGGAGTTAACCGGATTAAACGAGACTTGTTTCCAGTGGTAGCGGAATCCTTTTTTCCCTTTGACGACCGTCCGTTTATCGACGTTACCTTCTTCGTAACAAGCACCGCCCCCCATCATGTCCGTGACCAAGATGCCGTTGGCGGCGAGATTGGAGCGAGCGATGGTGAAGTATTCAATC
>JBLHLE010000220.1:0-8479 GCA_047620805.1 Pirellulaceae bacterium | reverse complement strand
ACGGTTACCGTCGCGGTCGCTCCGAAGAGGTCGTCCCCCAGCACCCGTTGGATCTCGGCGATGTGCCCTTCCGGGTCGGCAAACCCGTCGAGCCCCGTGCTCTCGAACTTGATGTCGGACATCATGTCGTTAAGCCGTTTGTGCATTTCGCTGCTGAAGCCCGCCATCACCGCATTCACGATAATGAGCGTAGCGACGCCTAGCGTCACGCTAATGATTGAAGCGAGCGCAATATAGCGCGTGCGGAGATACCGCCAAGATAAAAGCAGTTTGTACATGGCCAATCCTTTGGCTGTTGGTTACCCGTAGTTATTGAGATTCCGGTCGCAATAACGGGAACAAGATCACTTCGCGGATCGACTGCGAGTTGGTCAACAACATCACAAGTCGATCGACACCGATTCCCAGTCCCCCTGCGGGAGGCATTCCATTCTTTAACGCTCGTACGAAGTCGTGGTCCATCTTGGCCATCGAATCGTCTTCAGCTTGTCCATCCAGTTGAGTTTCAAACAGTTTTCGTTGCAAGTCGGGATCGTTCAGTTCGGTGTAGGCGTTCGCCAATTCCATCCCTTTGATGAATAGCTCGAACCGTTCCGCGATCTCCGGTTGGCCACTCTTTCTCTTTGTCAGTGGACAAATGCTGGCGGGATAATCAATGACGAAGATCGGACCTTCCAACGCATCTTCCACTTTTTCTTCAAAGACCTCATTCTTGATCACATCGGGGTGCTTGCCGCCAGTGTCAAAACCGATTTTCTCGGCGAGTGCCTTAATCCCGGCGTGATCTTGTCCTGCTGTGCCCGTGTATTTTTCAAATAAGTCATCGTATTTTTCCCGTGCGAACGGCGGTGTGAAATCGATCGTCTCCTCACCCCAAGGAAGGACGTAACTGTCGCCAATCGCATCGATCGCGTCGACAATGATTTGTTCGGTGAGATCCATCATCGTTTCGTAGTTGCCAAACGCCTGATAGATTTCGATCATCGTGAATTCAGGATTGTGCTTGGGGCTGATTCCCTCGTTGCGATACACGCGACCCAATTCGTAAACGCGTTCCATGCCGCCGACCAGTAGTCGCTTCAGATGTAACTCTAAAGCGATACGCATGAACAGTTCCATGTCGAGCGTATTGTGGTGCGTTAAAAAAGGACGCGCGGCGGCACCACCCGCAATCGTATGTAACGTCGGTCCCTCGATTTCGCAGAAGCCTTGAGCGTCCAGCGTGCTGCGGATCGACTTCACGATTTTAGTACGGTTCAAAAAGCGGTCGATGACACCGTCGTTATACGCCAGATCGACGTAACGCTGGCGTTGGCGCAGTTCCGCATCTGTAATTCCGTGATGCTTCGCCGGCGGCTGCGAGATCGTTTTGGTCAGGAAATGGATCTGATCGGCAAAGATCGAAAGTTCACCCGTTTGTGTGCGACGCAACACGCCGTCGACACCAATGATGTCACCCAAGTCGATGCACTTAATGATTTCCCAGTTTTCTTCGCCAACTTGGCTCATGCTAACGAACAGTTGGATGTTCCCCGTCCAATCTTGAATGTCAATAAACTGCAGCTTGCCCTTGTCGCGATGCAGCTTCACTCGACCTGCCGCTCGGACCCGCGGGCCAACCAGACTGCCGTCTTGTTGTTTCACCCAAGCGCGAAAACTGACGGATGGATCCGAAACAAGATTCTTGTCTTCGTCGAGTTCAGGTAGCTCAATTTTCTCTCCCGATTCCGTTGCAACGTGTATCTCGCCAACACGCGCTTGGATATCGCCAATCATCTGGCGATCATCAAATCGATGACCCCACGGGTCGACACCCAATTCGGTGAGCCGTTGAAGTTTTTCGCGGCGCGGACCCTCAAGGCGATCGTCGTTAGGGTCATTGTTCTCGGGCTGCGGTGTTTCGGAATCAGACATTTAGCTCAAATGGATATTGAAGGAGTGCCGGGAGTTTGGTGCAACATTAAAAACGGTGGCATTTTAGTGCAACGCGGGCAGGGGTCAATGTCAGCGCACATTCATGACCGCTAGCATTGTGGTTGCTGAAAATCGGTAAACAGCGTCAGTGTGGTGGCAATGGGCTCGCCAGGGATCGGGTCCCTCACGATCGAGCAGCAACGTCCGAAAGTCAGCAGGCGACAAGAGTTAGAGGTTTCAAGGGGAAGAGTGTTCCCTCGTTTGTCTCGGGCCAGCAACATGGGCCAAGTGGTCGCGAACCGATACGGTGCGATGGCCTTGGCAATCTTGTCGCTCAAATCAGCCGCGCAAAATCTCGAGGTTTCTAGTATCCCTGTTTCATGGTGGTGCTCACCAATCGAGGTGCAATTCTGGCGAGTTCGTTTCCATCTTTGTCGTAAACGATGGCCATGACATGGTGGAGACCGGGCGCGGCGAGATCGTATGGCCAGGTTGCTTTCGCCGTCGCGAAATTGCCGTCCTTTAGCAAGACACTCGCTTTGGCCTCGAACTCGCCCAGCGTTTTGCCTTCCAAGTCGGTGACGCGAAAGGCGACTTTGCCAATTTGATCATTGTGATTAGGGGGAAGCGAGACGATTGCGTGTGCTTGAGGGGCGGCGCCTTGTGACCACGCAATGTCGCAGCGGACGGGCATCATGACTGCTGCGCAGTTTTTCCAATGAGCCGCTTCCAGTTTCTCGACTAATTGAACTTTAGCCAAACTCGCCGGTTGTTGAACGGAGAGTGGAGAGCCGTACGCGAAGAACCTGTCGACTCGAGGTCCTCCATCTGAATAGCAAAGCTCTGCATCGACCGCAATTACTTGGCCTTCTTTCGCTTGGAATTTCGGGAAGTTCTTCCACGGCATTTTGAACTCAACTTCCACGCCGCTTTTTGTGCGGCGCGAAGCTACTTCGATTCCAATCTTAGGGATCGCGTCGAGATATCCTGGCCGTAAGCAGAAACGTGACTTGATTTCGGTCTTGGTCATGCCTACCCAGTAGCAGTGAACTGAGCCATCGTTGGTCCACGACTTGGAGCGAAAGTTATCTCCGCGGCGAGTATCGAAATACCATTCGACGCCGTCACCTTCCCACAGTCTATCGTCGGCAGCATTGTTTGCCGGGCTTTCGTCAATTGTCCGCAGTCCCGCGTAGAATGCTTCGTCATCCCACATGTAGAAAAACTGTGCCGGGCGGTTCTTGAGATTGGGGTTAAAGTAGTTGATCGGCGTACAAAACGCAGCGGCGAATTCGGCAAGGTCGCCGTCTATCGTCATTGACGCGGGGGCGCGAGTCGCCAATCCGCGAACGCCCTTTTCCAGTTCAGCCGCCGCCGCGTTACCGTGCAATGCCGAAAGGGTGATGGATATTGCAAGCAGCAAAGCGAAGATGATTGCGTTGTACGTAATGCGTTCTATTAGTTTCATGGAGTCACCGTAGTAAACAAGAATGCGTGATAAGATGCGCGCCAAGTGAAGATGTATTGTACGTGATAACGGATGGCAGATCCGTTTGCAAAGTTCCCGATATTTTGGGAATGTGGTCAGCGAGAAGTTTGTTTGGACGAGCCCTAGCCCGTTACTGATTGAGAGCTTAACGGAACTGCGGGTCGAGAAATAACATGCAAGCCATAAAGTACCTCGCTGCAATGCTTTTGGTATTGAGTCAAATACCTGTTCCGGGCGCCGTCGAACGCCTGTCGCAATCGCCTCGACAGCTGCAGGAACAGGAGCAGTCGGATCTGGTGGTAATGGGTCAAGTGGTGAGCTACGAAATTCGCGCCAAGGTTTCTTAAATAGAGATTGGACCGGGAAATTTCGATAACGCGAAATACACGACACGACGATTAAGATCATCATAGCCTGCCCGGGCTAATCAACTTTCATCGATTCGATTATCGAATGTAGTTTGGCTTCTAAAATCTGCAGGTCGTTGTCGTTAACTTCGACGCCGATCGTCAAAGCCCAGAGGGGAACACCGCCAATACGGTCGACGCCAAGTTTGACGATATCTTTACGGGTGCAGATAAGGACTTCGGCATGGAGTTCTCTCGCCCATTCCGCGATTGTCTCGACATCGTCCCGTTGGTAGGAAAAATGGTCGGGAAAAGCTCGCAGCGAAACGGGAGTTAAGTTGCAGGATTCTAACGTGTGGCGAAAACCCTCTGGGTTGCCAATGCCACAAAAAGCAGCGATTGATTTCCCCTGAAGCTCAGCGAAATCTAGGCTCTTTCCCGAGCTGCTAATTAGTTGTTGGGGACGATGGATAACGTCCAGCCAAGGTGTATCGCCGGAGTATTTCTGTGCTAGATGACGTATTTCAGTTCTCCGCTGCTCGTTAACTGCGTCTGCACGGGAGAGGACGATGAGGTCGGCTCGTTTCAGCCCACTCAATGGCTCCCGCAAGAGGCCTCGAGGCAGCAGGTGACCGAACCCAAACGGTTCGACGGCGTCGATCAACACGATATCCAAGTCGCGGTGTATGCGGCGGTGTTGAAACGCATCGTCTAAAAGAATGACCTGGCATTCGAATTCGTCGATCGCGATGTTCGCTGCTTCGATGCGATCTGGATTCTGAATGTGTGGAACATCAGGCAATTGCAGTTCGAGTTCCATTGCTTCATCATTGCGCGAGCCCTCTTCGGCACCGTAGCCTCGACTGATTAGCGTCACTCGAATATCCCGATTTCGCAACCAGCGGGCGAGCCACGCAACCATGGGCGTCTTTCCTGTCCCGCCAGTAGTAATGTTGCCGACGCTGATTACGGGCACTGCGACCTTTGTCGTGTTCTTGCCGCCCATGTAGCGACGGTTCTTTAGGCGGGCACCGATTCCATAGGGCCATTGCAGCGTCCAGAGAGATAATCGCAGAATGCTGGCGAATATCCCCCGCCGCTTGCCGCTCATTAGTTGATGGACGTAGTCCGGATCAAACCAGGACATGCATTTATCTTTGTTTGGTTGGCAAATAGCTAGTGTTTGGTTGGCAAATAGCCGGTGTTTGGTTGGCAAATAGCCGGTGTTTGATCGGTAAGTAGCCGGATTAGAGAATGGGTCCAACGGTCCACGGCACAAATTCTTCGTCGCCAATTCCATGTTCTTCACTCTTGGTTTTTCGTCCGCTGGCGACTTCCAGGATCTCTTCGTAGATCTCGCGGCCGACATCCTCGACGGTCGAGCCCGACATGACCTTGCCAGCGTCGATGTCCATGTCATCTACCATGCGATGATACATGGAGGAGTTCGACGCGATTTTTATGGAGGGAGTCGGCTTGCAGCCGTAGCAACTTCCGCGTCCGGTCGTGAAGACAATTACATTGGCTCCTCCCGCGACCATTCCCGTGAGGCTCATGGCGTCAAAGCCAGGCGTATCCATCACAACGAACCCTTTTTTGGTAACGGGTTCTGCGTATTCGTAGACGTCGACGAGTGTCGTCGTGCCACCTTTAGCGACGGCGCCAAGCGATTTTTCGGCGATGGTTGTGAGACCACCTTCTTTATTTCCTTGCGACGGATTGTTATCCATTGCGCCGTTGAATAGTCCGATGTAATGGTGCCACCAGTCGATTCGGGCCAGTAGTTTGTCGGCTACTTGGGGAGTTGCCGAACGTCGAGTCAGCAAGTGTTCAGCACCGTATATTTCAGTCGTCTCGCCTAAAATAGATGTGGCACCACTGGCGACGAGTAGATCGCTGGCATAACCGACGGCGGGATTGGCCGTAATGCCGGAATACGCATCGCTGCCTCCGCATTCCGTCGCCAGCACGATTTCGCTGGCTGGCACTTCTTCGCGCTGCACGTCGTTGGCGGCCGGCATGAGCTGAGCGAGAAGCTCCAGTCCCTTCTCAACCGTCTTAGCTGTTCCGCCGCAATCTTGGAGTGTCAATGTCAGCGGTGGACTCGGGCCGTCGGTACCGTCGATCTGCACGAGGTTGTGACTGCGGACCAGGTATCCGATCGATGCTTGTTCGCAGCCCAGACCAATAATCAAGTAGGCACCGATGTTTGGATGGTTGGCCATGCCTGCCATCACGCGATTGAGCATCTCGTGGTTGCTACCGGCCCACTCCATCCCACAGCCTTCGCCGTGTTTGAAAGCTACGACGCCGTCGATGTTGGGATACTTCTTCAATTCGTCGCGATTAAATCGGTCGGCGATGTATTTGCAGACGGATGCGGAGCAGTTGACTGTTGAGATCAAGCCGATGTAATTTCGCGTCCCAACTTTACCACTCGGTCGACGATATCCCATGAATGTGCGGTCGGTGATGGGCGTTGGAGCGGCAGGGATTTCGGTTGCTTTGGCATAATCTTGAACCAAGGTTCCGGTGGCCACATTGTGAACGTGCACCCATTCTCCGCAGGCTATTGGCTGGGTCGCCGCACCGATAACCTGTCCATACTTGAAAATCGGATCGCCGGTTGCGATCGCTTCAATCGCTAGCTTATGCCCGGTGCGAATATCCTCGGTCAACGTAACTGTTTTGCCTGCAACGGTTATCGCTTTGCCACTGGACATTGGCTCCCTGGTGACACACGTGTTGTCACGCGGGTTGAGATGAATAACGTTAGCCGGAGTTTGGTTGCTCATGTTATGGCATTCAACTACATGTATTGGGGAAATCGACTATAATAGACGATATAGCAAGCAACGGGAACGTAGCTACTGAACTGGATTACGCGTAACTCGTACCAGCTCGCGACCTTGCGTTTGCTTGGGGCCTATTCAAATTCAGCAAAAAGCGACTCCACATGTCTCGCGGAACCGTTTCGTCGCAAGATGTCGCGCAGGCGACTGGTGTTCCTGTCACATCAGATGCGTTCATTCAACAGCATTTGGATGTGACGCGGCAACAGGTAAAGTTCGTCGAGATCTCGACGCATCTCATTACATTGTTCACGATCGCTCTTTCCTATTTGCTGATCGCGGCAGTTGTCGACCATTGGATTTTGCCACTGGGAATATTTGGTCGAGCCTTCGCTTTGTTGGCATTGGTCGGCGGGATCGGTTACTACGTTTACAAATTCGTCGTCCCACTGTTGATCTATCGCATCAGTCCACTTTACGCCGCTCGAACAATCGAGAGAGCCCAGCCGTCGCTCAAGAACAGCCTGATCAACTTCCTGCAATTGCGGAAAGAAAGTGGCAATGTTCCTCAAGTCGTACTTAGTGCGATGGAATATCGAGCTGCCAATGACATCGCGGCCGTTCAAGTTGATACCGCCGTGGATCGCCGCCAACTGCTCTTCATGGGATACGTTCTGGCTGCCGTTATTGCACTCGTCGGTGTCTACCGAATCGCATCCTCGAAGAATCCGTTCACTTCGTTTTACCGAGTCCTGATTCCGTGGGCCGCAGTCGACCAGCCATCTCGCGTGCAAATCGAAGACATCGAACCGGGCGATACTTTGGTCCGCCACGGTAATACTGTCGAGGTAACCGCGCTTATTCGCAACTTGCGCGAAGGGGAAGACGCTGTACTCTATTACACAACCGCCGACGGTCAGGTCGTGGACCAAGCAATCGTTTTAACGCCTGGCGAAAACCGCTTGTACTTCTCTACGACTCTGCCACCGACGGGCGACGGAATTCAACAAGCAATTTCATATCGCATTGAAGCTGGTGACGTCGCCACTCGCGATTACGACATCGAAGTTCAACCGAACCCCACGATCTTGCTGGAACAACTCACATTGGATTTTCCGAAGTATACGAAACGCGAGCAGAAAGTGCAGCCTCGGCAAGGAGACATACGCGCAGTCGAAGGTACTCGAGTCACAATCGTAGCCAATTCAAATTTGCCCATTAGCGAGGCTTATCTGCAGTTGGAAGGCAGCGAGAATGGCAAGGCTGTAAAACGTCGTGTGAAGATGAAAAGCAGCAAAAACACCGCGACACATGCCTTCTACCTGCAACTGAAGTCCGATCGCTCTGCAGCGCAATACGCGACTTACCGATTGGACTTTTCCACAGAGGATGGCCGACACAGCATCGACTCCGTGACTCACCATATTGATGTCCTTCCAGACCTCGCGCCAGAGATTGAGATCCTGACGCCGGAGAAATCGCGAACGGAAGTCCGAGCTGATGGAATGCAGACGATTGAAGTTCGCGCGCTCGATCCCGATTTCGGTTTGCAACGCGTTGTGCTTCGCGCGGTCGCCGGCGGTGATGAGCTCTTCACTGAAGAACTGTTTAGCGACGCAGAAGGTGCCGAGGGGCAGCAATTGCGATACTTCCAGTTCACGCCCAACAAATACCGTTTAAAACCAGGTGATGTTGTTTCTGTACAAGCTCGGGCTGAGGACAATCGAGTTAACGTACTCGAACAGATTCCTGCTCCAAACTCCCAACGCACGCCCGTCTACTCATTGGTAATAACCGATCCGTCGAACGGAACCGGCAGTCCTAACGGTCAGCCTGGCAACGAAGAGAATCCAAAGAACAGTGATCCGAAGAACAGTGATCCGAAGAACAGTGATCCGAAGAACAGTGATCCGAAGAACAGTGATCCGAAGAACAGT
>JBLHLE010000219.1:0-8488 GCA_047620805.1 Pirellulaceae bacterium | reverse complement strand
CTGACCATGACCCACGTATTTCTCTCTGTTGCTCGTGCCTTCTAATGCGAGTTACCTCTCCACTCAGTTCGCTTTGGGACTGACGATTTATCGGCTCCCAAACGAACTGAGTAGGGGACGTCGGAGTTTCAACTCCGGGTGGTGTCTTCGAACTGCGAAATACTTGAGACGCAAGTTTGCCACACTTCGAGGACCCCACCCGCAGCCCAATTCCGGAGGAATCGTCCGCGACCTCATAGTGGAAGAGTTGCGACGCTGCAGCAGTTAATAGCGCGGTCCGTCAAGGCTACGCGGATGGAACTGGCCGAAAAACTGTGCACTTCAAAGACCCCTCCCGCCGCTGAGACCCCTCCCGCCGCTGAGACCCCACCCCCCCCTGAGACGGCGACCTCCCGCCGCTCATATCGATTTTTGACTGCCGACAAGTCGACAAGTCAAAAACCGACATGAGCGGGGAGGTAACTCGCGCAGGAAGAACGCAATTCCGGCGGAGCGGAAGGCGACTATGCGTCACTCAACGCAGCCCAAACTTCGTTCGGCCAGTCGTAGCTTCCCGGCTTTATCGAGATTGCAGGAGTCGCACTTTCCAGTGGCCGCAGGATCGCGACTTCGCCCGCTGAAACAGAGTATCGCTTCGAGCTGAAACGGCTAAGCACCGCTGCTGCCGTTGCTCCGCCTTCGAGGTAAACTTGGTCGACAGAAACGGACTTTAACACTCGTCTAACGGCAGTTCCCAGTCGTTTTACTAGCACGCGTGGGTCTGCCGTTGAGTTGCTAGGTTCATCGCCAATCGCAATGCAGAGCCGCTTGCGGTTCGCAAAAGTTTTACAGAGCGAATCTGCCCATTGCTCAGCAACATCGTCGGTGGCATTCATTTCGCGAAGCTCAGCGGGCATGCACTCGATTTCTATATTGTGTTCAATGGCTTGCCTCTGTCTCGCTTGCCAGCCGACTTTGGAACCACACACCAATAACGCGGATTGAAGAGTCGGGCTGCTGCCGATCGAGATTGGTTTTTGTACCGTATGTCGGTCTAGCAGGGCTGCGAAGAAATCTGCCGCGCCGACGGCGAGAACCTTGGGGGTTACGAGAGAAGCCCAGTGTGCCACTTCTTGAACGGTTGCAGTGTCGCCTACCAAATATCGGTCGGAAGCACTCAGTTCGTTCAACGAACTATTTGCGGGGATGGATTTCCAGGCTGTGCCGAGCCGCTTGGTTACGTCACTCGTGTGGATTGGAAACTCTTCGTCGTCGGCCAGTGCCGTTTCGTGAAGAAGTTTACCGTCGACAAAGTAAACGCCGCCGACAATCGTCCGTGACTTGGTCGGGTTGGCGGGCACCAGAAGCACTCGTTCGAGGCCGCAGCCGTACGAGTCACTAGCAAAGAGAGCCGCGTTCGCTTCGGCAGCGATGTGCCCGCGGAGAATGGAATCGACTTTCTGGAAGACGAATGCGTAATCGGCGCCAATGTTGTTTTGATACCACCGTGTCACTCGTCCAACCGCAGCCGTTGCCGACATTGTGCGAGTGTTGGTGGCGACGACCAGCACTTCGGCATCGCTAGGTTGCTGGGAACCGATGTGGACTTCGGTGTGTAATCCACGATTGGCAGCGATGTTTGCTAATTCCGCGGCGCCGGATAGGTCGTCTGCCAGTACGGCGATCATTGCGAAAGCTCGGCTTCACTGCGAGCGTTGGCCAGCTTCGTGGCCAATCCGATTGCTTCGATCATGCTAGTGATCTCGGCTTTGTTCTGCCAGGCGATATCGCAGGCCGTGCCGTGGTCGACTGACGTGCGAATGATCGGCAGGCCAAGCGTGACGTTGACGGCGACATCGAACGCGAGGGCTTTCAGCGGAATGTGTCCTTGGTCGTGATACATGCAAACGAATAAGTCGGTTTCCGCCCGTCGTGCAGGAAGGAACGCCGTATCGGGCGGCAAGGGACCGACGATTTCGAGTCCACTTTGACGCGCTTGTTCGATCGCTGGGATAATAATCCGCTCTTCTTCACTGTCGCCGAATAGCCCGTGTTCGCCAGCGTGAGGATTGAGTCCACAGACGACGATCTTGATGTCGCGGCCGCGGATTTGTTTCATCGCTGCCGCACTGAGCTCGATCGTCTCAAGTACTCTTTCGATGCTCAACAGCCCCGGCACATCGCGGTAACCCACGTGGGTCGTGGCAAAGCTACAGGTCAATTGTTTGCAAGTTAACATCATGCACGCCCGGTCGGCGTTGGTTTGAGCGGCGAAGATTTCTGTGTGACCAGGGTAGTTAATCCCCGCTGCATTAATCGCTTCTTTATGAATGGGACCAGTCGTTACCGCGTCAACGTGTCCCGCGAGAGCTGCTTGTATCGCTCCCTCGATATACTTGTACGACGCCATGCCAGTATCGGCGTTGACTTCTCCCGCGATGACTTGCTCCGCTTCAATCGACTTGAAGTCGACAATGGCTGGCCCAGTACACTGTTGCCATCGCTGGTGATCGGAAAACGGAATGATGTTCTCGATCATCGGAATGTTGCAGTGCTCGGCCACTCGGCGAAGCAGATCCGCATCGCCAAAAATAAGCGGAATACACGACGACGAAATGCTCGGATCAATCACCGTTCGCAGGCACACTTCGGGGCCAATTCCCGCCGGGTCGCCCATCGTGATGGCAAGCATCGGTTTAGTCACGGAAACTCTCTCTGTGGGTAGGAAGAAGAATTGGCTTTTGTAACGTGAATACGCGCTCGCCTAACGACTCTTCAAGTATATGTATTGCCTCACTCCTGCGTCAGGGGGTTAGTTCCACCGAAGACGGCCGAAAGGCACGGTAATCTCGCGAGATAAGTCTTCGCAGAAATCGCGATAACGGATATGCTCTAAGCTGCAACGACGGGAAAATTCGCGATAAGGAAGGATGCGTCATGGAATCGGCAAATTGGAAAACTCAGTGCTACGGAGTTATTCAGAGTTTGCTCTTTAATAACGTCCACCGCGTGATTCGCTATCTTGTGCGGACGAAGGATGGCGGCTGGCAGGACCGCGTGGAACGCCCCGCCCCCGCTCAGAGGCTTTATGAAACTGAAACTCCGCCGGAGCGATCTTGTCTGCAAACGATTCAGTTCGTCCACCACATGATGATTCCACCTGGCGGTCGCCACGTCGCCGAACTGCACGTTCATCCCGATGCGGAGGAACTGATTGTCGTCACTCGAGGCCACGGGCAGGCCATCATTGGCGGTCAGTCGTGCGAGATTCACGCCGAAGATGTTCTCTACGTTCCACCGGGAAAAGAACATGAAGTTCGCAATACAAGCGACGCGATTCTTGGCGTGTTGTTTGTGAACGTGCCAACCGGTGAAGGACTGCAGCGGCTGATGGAGTTGACCAAATAACTTGAGTCGCTGTTTGTTTGTTGTTTGACGTCTTTCACTCTTCGCTAACGATCGAGTTGGACGCGAGCGATCGGTGGAATGCAGGCAGTGGAATGAGGAATGAGGAATGAGGAATGAGCCACAATAGTTTTTGCGTTCTTTTTGAGACGAGTTAAATGTCGAAATCAATTCTACTGATAGGCGCCTTTGACACCAAAGGAGCTGAGTACGCTTTTCTACGCGAACAGATCCTCGGCATGGGCGAGTCGGTTATCTCGGTTAATTCCGGCATCATGGGAACAACAGATCTGTTTCCGCTCGACATCGAAGCGGACCAAGTTTTGGCGGCTGCGGGCCACGACATTGGAGCCATTCGCCAAGCGAACGATCGGGGCGCGGCGATCAAGGCAATGGCAGCGGGAGCTGCTGTTATTGCCAAAAAACTGTACGACGACGGCGCGATCGACGCCGTGATCGGAATGGGCGGCTCCGGTGGCAGCACCGTTGTCACCGCCGCAATGCGGGCTCTCCCCGTCGGTGTTCCCAAGATTTGCGTATCGACCGTCGCCGCTACCGATACATCGCCGTACGTTGGGGATAAAGATGTAACCTTAATCCCGTCCATTACCGACGTCTCTGGTGTGAACCGCATCTCGCGAATTATTTTCACTCGCGCGGCAGGCGCTGTTTGCGGAATGAAACGCGCCGAACTACCAATCGTTGCCGACGACCGACCTATCGTTGCGGCAAGCATGTTTGGAAACACTACCAAGTGTGTCGACGCCTGCCGAGAGATACTCAACCAGCACGGCTATGAAGTCCTTGTTTTTCACGCGACTGGAACGGGCGGTCGCACGATGGAAACATTGATCGACGAAGGATTAGTCGACGCCTGCCTCGACATCACGACGACCGAATGGGCTGACGAAATCTGCGGCGGCGTTCTCTCGGCCGGCAAAGATCGACTCTCTGCACCTGGTCGCGCTGGCATCCCGCATTTGATCGTTCCCGGTTGTATCGACATGGCGAATTTCGGGCCGATTGATTCGGTTCCGCAGCAGTTCCGCAATGGCAGTCGCAATCTCTACGAGTGGAATCCGGCTGTAACTCTGATGCGAACAAACGTCGAGGAAAACCTTGAAATGGGCAAGGTCTTTGCCGAAAAGGCCAATGCCGCTCAAGGTCCAACCGCCTTTCTGTTGCCGTTGAACGGTGTTTCAATACTCGACGGTGATGGAGAACGGTTCTGCGATCGCGTCGCGGATCAGGCGATGTTCGATTCGCTTAAGCAAAACTTGAATGACACAATTCACGTCCAAGAAATTGAAGCAAACATTAACGATCGCGAGTTCGCCGAGCAAGCGGTCGCCATGCTGCTGAGCTTGATCGCCACTCACAAGAACGCGAAGAAATAAGATTTACCTCGCACGCAACAGCGAAAGAATAGAAAGCCAACATGAGTTTCACGCGTCAGCAAGTACTCGAGCGACTTCACCAACGTATGAGTGACGGAGTGCCGATCGTCGGAGGCGGAGCCGGTACGGGTATCAGTGCCAAGTTTGAGGAACAGGGTGGGATCGACCTGATCATCATTTACAATTCGGGAAGATTCCGAATGGCCGGACGCGGCTCGCTCGCCGGGCTGATGCCGTACGGCGATGCGAACGCCATCGTCATGGATATGGCCAGCGAGGTGCTGACTGTCGTCCAGGATACACCGGTGTTGGCGGGCGTTTGTGGAACCGATCCGTTTCGACAGATCCCTCTTTTCTTGGAGCAAGTTAAGGCGATAGGTTTTTCGGGAATTCAAAACTTCCCCACCGTTGGACTCATCGAAGGAACGCTACGCGAAAATCTCGAGGCGACCGAAATGGGCTACGATAAAGAAGTGGATATGATCCGCATGGCTCGAGAAAAAGAGCTGCTGACCACCCCCTATTCATTTACGCCCGCAGAGGCAGAACGGATGGCAGATGCCGGCGCAGATGTCGTCGTCGCTCACATGGGGCTGACCACGAAAGGTTCAATCGGAGCCGGTACGGCTCTGACCTTGGACGACTCCGTCTGCAGAGTTCAAGCAATTGCCGATGCCGCCCGCGGCGTCCGCGAGGATGTAATCATTCTCTGCCACGGTGGCCCAATCGCTCAGCCGGAAGACGCCGAGTACGTATTGCAACACACGAAGAACGTACATGGATTCTACGGAGCTTCTTCCATGGAACGATTGCCCGTCGAGACAGCTTTGACGGAACAAGTGAAGAAGTTTAAGGCGATTCGGTTTGAGTGATGAAGCGGGAGATGAGTGATAAAGTTGAGAACCTAGAACAGCCGGTTGTATCCATTTAATGCCGCTACCCGATACGCCTCTGCCATCGTGGGATAATTGAATGTCGTGTTGATGAAATACATCAGCGAATTGGCTTTGCCTTCTTGAGCCATGATGGCTTGGCCAATGTGGACGATCTCGGCGGCGTTTTCGCCGAAACAGTGTACGCCAAGAATCGCAAGTGACTCGGGGCAAAAGAGCAACTTCAACATGCCGACGCGTTGTCCGGTGATTTGAGCGCGGGCGAGGCTCTTGAAGTTTGCTTGTCCCACTTCGTAAGGAATTTTCTTTTCGGTGAGTTCGCGTTCATTGAAACCCACGGAACTGATTTCCGGACTGGTGTAAATCCCCGTCGGGATCAGGTCGAACGACAACGGTATTGTCTCGTCGCCAAACACAATATGATTTGCTGCCGCTCTACCTTGCATATAGGCGGCACTGGCAAGCGACGGATAACCGACAACATCGCCAACTGCATAAATATTGCTGACGGATGTTTGGAAGTACTCGTTGACTTCCAACTGACCGCGCCCATTGGGCGTTAAATTGACGTTTTCCAAACCCAGGTCGTTGGTGTTGCCCGAGCGTCCATTAGCCCACAACAAGATGTCGTCCTTGATTCGCTTACCGCTCTTTAGCCGTAACACGACACCATCTTCCTCGCCTTTGATTTCCTCGACTTCCTCGCCGTGGCGGATTAACACGCCTTGTTCACGCAAGTGATAACTCAGCGCGTCGCCAATTTCGGCGTCCAAGAAATCGAGCAATTGGGCTCGAGTGTTGATCAGATTCACTTTTACGCCAAGGTTGCGAAACATCGAGGCGTACTCGGAGCCGACCACACCCGCACCGTAAATTGAAATGCTTCTTGGCGTGAAAGTGAGTCCCAGGATTGTGTCGCTGTCGAAGATTCGCGAGTGTTCAAAATCGACGAACGGGGGGCGGTAGGGGCGCGAGCCCGTGGCAATAACGATGTTTTCGGCCGTAAAACATTCACCATCTACTTCCACCGTATGCTCATCGACCAAGCGCGCCTGTCCGAACTCAATTGGAACGCTATTGCGCAGATAGAAGTTTGTTCGCATCTCCGTTTGTTGACGGATTACGTCAGCGGCGGTCTTTCGCAGTTCGGGAAACGCAGGAAGTGTCTGGCGATCGGCGACACTTAGCCACGCGTTGCGATAGAATCCCATGACGCTGGAGATGGAACGCCGCAATGCTTTGCTGGGAATGGTTCCCCAGTGGGTGCAACCGCCACCAACCGCATGGTATCGTTCGACCACTTTGACAGTGCGGTCTTGCTTGACCGCTTGCATCGCCGCCCCTTCACCGCCCGGGCCAGTTCCGATCACCAATACATCCGTATCATAACTGGACATTGTTACTCTTTTCGCTCTCTCGTTTCCCTGCTTCTTGGACTGCTTCCCTTACCCTGCCCTACTTTGCTTTGGGCCAAGCTAGATGGCCTGGCGTATCGAGTTCCACGCTCCACAGTTTATGGCCAGCTGTGATGTAGAGCGTTTTCAAGTCGTCGCCGCCGAACGTGCAGTTGGTACACATGTCTTCAAGAACGGGAATGAAGCCCAGCAGTTCGCCGTCGGTTGAGATGACATACACGCCAGCTTTATATTTTTTGGACGTTTCAACTGGCGGCTTGGGAACATTGAAGCCCGCGGCTACGAACAGCCGACCTTTTTGGTCCATAGTCATTCCGTCGGGACCGCGATCCGTCCCCCAGTCGAACAGCAATTTGCGACTCTTCTTGTCAACTGTGCCATCGGCATTGAGATCGAATCGCCACAAGTGTCGAGCTCCACCAAGTCCATTGTTGGGGCCGTCGTTGACATTGTCGGCGACGAACAGTTGTTTATCGCCAGGAGAAATGAGTATGCCGTTGGGGCGGTCGACTTCGTGGTCGATAATCCGATCGACGGTGCCATCGGTATCGATCCGATATACGCCTTCGATCGGTTTGCCGCTCTCGTCGAATTGCTGCATGTCTGCGCTGCCGCCGTAACGCGGATCTGAAAAATAGACTCGGCCTTTGCTATCGATAGTAAGGTCGTTTGGCGAGTTGAATTTCTGGCCCTGGTAATTGTCGGCTAACACAGTGATTGTGCCGTTGTGCTCCGTTCGGGTCACTCGTCGATTGCCACCCTCGCCACCTCCTTCGCTGGCCATTAGTCGACCTTGGTTATCAAACAACAGCCCGTTGGCGCGTCCCGAGGGCGTGCGAAAGACGTGTAAAGCTCCGGCGGAATCGCGTCGCATTATGCGATTGTTCACGATGTCGCTGAAATAGACATTTCCCGACGGGTGGTACGCCGGTCCCTCCGTGAACGCGACGATCGCTTCCCGCTGTACCGGTCTTTTAACGTACAGGGGGAGCCGGTCTGCTGCGACGACGGCGCTTGCTGCCGCGAGGTTGACGACAGCGGCCAAAGTACACCAGAGAATGCGATTCCGCAGTTGCATGTTCATCGCTAATTCCTTCGCTAAGAATGTGATTAAACTCCAATGTCTTTGCCTGAAACGGTGATCCTACCGGTAATGCTGACGAGTCTCAAGGATCTCTCGAAACCGCTTGCTTTGGGAATGTCGAGGGCACCTACCACCGCCGACCGAGAACTCGTAAACTGGTGAGTTCTACTGATTTCTAACAGACCGCCCCCCACCAGCACTAAGTTTGGAGTTTCTGCCATGAAAGCGTTGCTGCTCAAGGAATATAAACAACTCGAAGTTACCGAAATGCCGACGCCCGAAATCGGCCCCAACGACTTGTTGGTCCGAGTGAAA
>JBLHLE010000218.1:0-8526 GCA_047620805.1 Pirellulaceae bacterium | reverse complement strand
TGGAATGGACGCGTAGGTTAGATTGACGGTTTGCAAGGTCGGGCGGAAATCCAATAGTCGATTGCGACGCGAAATCTCGAATAACCGATCGCGCAGCTTCGCCAGCACCAACTGTTGTTTCGTTTCCAAGTCTTTCGTTTCAAATCCCTGGATCTGCGCCAAGTCGATGTCTAGGTCGACAACCTGGTCACGATAGTTAACGAGGCTTTCGACTAGCGTTTCCAAATCTTGTGCTCGTTTGTGCCGGTCGAGTTCCGTCATTCGCACAATCGCCCGCGCTAAAACGGGGTGTAAGTCCGGATTTACCAGGAAGAGGTTTTCTCGGTTGGCGACAAATCGTTCAACGTCTCCGTTCTCCGTGAAGTCGAGGTTGCAGGCCATGCTGGCCAGAATCATGCCGAGGCTAAAGATGTCTGTGGTCGGATCCTGATGTTCGAGTTCGTGCTCCCAGTTGTTGTAGCTCGGTAGGAACACAGGGCGATCGATTGGTTGGCCATTTTCACCAATTTGCAGATTTTTTATTTGGGCGGTCCCGCGGTCGACGTTCGTCGTGCGTTCGAATTCTGATTGGATGTCGAGACTTTCTGATCGCGGTTGAAGAACGCGATTAATGCCGTCAAAGTTCGAACGTATCGGATGCGCTTCGGAGATGCCAAACCAAACTCGAGTCTCGTCCACTTTCAAACCCTGCAGACCGTCGAAGGGACCGACGAGTCCAGCGGCATGGGCTTGTAGTGTTTCTCGAGCCAGCGGCAGGAAGCTGCTTAGCGTGTCCTCGGTCGAGAAACCACCCGTATCAAGTCGCTGCCGCAAAAACGGATAGAACTCATTCATCGTCAGCCTCCTCTGCACCGCAATGGTCGACTTTTCCACCGTCTGGTGTAGAGACCTCTGCCGTATTCACGTGGGTTTTGTTCGACGGGGTTTTGTTCGACGGGGTTTTGTTCGACGGGGCATTCTGCAGTGTTTCGGAGTGATCGTCGGCTAGCGATTTCAATTGCCGCTTTCCGATCTTGAGCTCTTTGTGTACGCGATCTGAAAAGCGAGCCGTCAAATCAAGTTGATGGGCGACGCTAAATGCTTGCGCCAACGGCAAGTCCTCAAGGTCTCGATCGGCTGTAACGAAATCCAATAGCAAGAAGCAAAGATAGTCATGGATTGTTTCGTGATATTTTGGCGCCGCCGCGATTACCTCCCGCATGTCAGTTTTTTCGTCGGCTAGCTCAAAGTCGTCGAAGAAGAGTCGGGCGTGGTCGAGTGTCACTGGCGTGCGATACCAGTCGGGATGGAGTAGCCATTGAAGTAGCGTGCGAGTATGCTCCCGAAGTTTACTTTGTCCCAGCAAATCGAGTTCATCGATCGATGGCCGACCTGTCAGCATCAAGGAAATCTCTTCGTCGGCATCGTCGCCTTGCTCCGCCCAGAGGGCCAGGGCGCGGGCACGAATGAATGCTTCGGGGTGAGTCATTTCTTTGCTGTGGGGCGAGATCGGATTTTCGAAAATTTCGTTGGCTTGTTGCAGGTACTGTTGCGGTTTCACGTCAGTTGTCCCGGTGGTCGTCTTCACCAATGTCGATATTACGACAAGTGGATCTTCGACGGCCAACAAAGCTCCGCGGTCGCAGTAGATTTCAGTGTGCAAACGGAATAGACGCGCCGACGTAATGTGAGCGGGCGTTGCCGTTTCGTCCATCGCGAGTGAAGAGATCAATTGGTCGGCAATGAAGAATGACGAGTCCATTTCACGCCACAGCATCAGGTGACTCAGTTCGTGCGCCAATAGCGAGCGGTTCTCTGCGTCGGTTAGCCGTTCTGTGACTGGACCGTGCAGAATGATATGAGCTTCGCTAAGCAAGTTTACGATTGAGGCGTTCAGGCCGTTCGGGTTCTGCGCCTGATACAGGGTCAGCGGCAACGTAAAATCGAACTTCTGCTGAACTTCGGCCGCGAGATCGTAGAGTCGCGGCTGCTCTTGCGGGTCAATTCGATACGTTGATTTTAGCAGTTCGAAACGGATCTCGCTGGTCGGATCCGACGCCGAAAGATATTCTTTAAACCACTGCCAAAGTTCTGATTGATGCTCCTGTAAGTATTGGCGGAGAGAGTCGAGATACTTGGGAGGTTTGATTTCCAAAACTGGTGCCATCCATTCATCTGTGCAAACTGAAAACAATCCTGTTCCCGATAAGTGTGTATGATACCGAAATTTACGATGTCGAGGAACAAGTGGTTAGCAACAGACGATTTACGACCGGGGCGTCCTTCGCGCTAAAGTTGGTGAATGGGAACCGATAGCCGGCAGGGACCTTCGAGCGTTTCGCACGGTTGACTCCTATGCCCCTTCACTGCGGACCCGCTTTCACCGACAACCCATTAACCGCAAACGCCGTCTCGTCGTGAACCTTGTGGCGCGGATGTCGGTCTTTGGTTGAAAGATACATACTCGCGGAATTCGAAACGCGACATAAGGAGATAGGAGAGATGACACAATACCGCAGAACGATTCAGACCGGCGATCGACGATTTGTCATTCCCGCGGGCAGCCAAGTTGTATTGCTCAACGATGTGTCTTTTCCCGGCGAATCGTCGTCAAAGAAACGGAAGAATACCAACGCTGATCGTCCGCACGTCAAAAAGGCGGGGACGGTTGGAGTTGTCATGGCGTGTCCACCGCACAATGGCGCTCCGTATACCGTGAGGTTTACGGATCAACGCATTGCGTTACTGGGGGTTGACGAACTGTCTCTGCGGCGCGAGGAAGTCGATTCGGCGTTATTCGGCCGAGAAATCGAATGGACAAAATATGTGATCTATTCGTGTCGGGTCGGTTCGAGAGCCTTTGGGCTGGCGACCGAGGAATCGGATGATGATATTCGAGGGATTTTCCTGCCGCCAGCGAATTTGCACTGGTCGTTGTACTCAATACCAGAACAGTTTGAGAGGAATGAACATGGCGATGATATCGTTTACTGGGAGCTTGAAAAATACGTTCGTTTGGCTCTTAAAGCGAATCCAAATGTGTTGGAGACATTGTGGACTCCACAAGTACTTCACATCGAACCGATCGCGGAAGAGTTGCTTGATATCCGCGAAGCGTTTTTGTCGAAACACATTTACAAAACCTACTCGGGATATGTGTTGAGCCAGTTTCGCCGCATGCACAATTCGTATCGGAAAACGGGTGACTTCAAGGCCAAGCACGCGATGCATTTGATTCGCCTGTTGTATTCGGGGATTTCCGCATTGCGCGACCAGTCGATCATGGTGGATGTGTCACTACACCGCGAGACGCTTCTCGAAATTAAGAGAGGCGAGTGGGATTTTGAACGCGTTCAACAGTGTGCAATGAAGCTAGACGCAGAATTCCAGACCGTATTTGGGCAAACTGAGCTTCCCGAACAACCGGACTACCGCCGAGTGGATGAGTTTTTGATTCGTGCGCGAAGGAGCATGGTCGATGATGTTTGAATTGGAGAAATGGAAACAATACGTTTCCAAAATGGACGAACGACTTCTTTTTGTCACGGTCAGTGGTGCGCATGCATACGGTTTCCCGTCGCCCGATAGCGATGTGGATCTGCGGGGCTGTCATCAATTACCGACGGAAAGTTTGGTTGGTCTGGCAACTCCAAGCGAGACAATCGATCGCATGTCTATCGAAGATGGTGTCGAGGTAGATTTGGTCAGTCACGAGTTGGGTAAGTATCTGCGACTTTTGGTAACGAACAACGGGTACATTCTGGAGCAGGTGTTCTCTCCGCTGGTTGTAACTGGCGCCGAATTTCTCGCGGAGTTGCGACCAATCGCTCGACGCTGCGTGACACGGTATCACTTTTTCCATTACCGCGGGTTCTTCGCGACACAGAAGAAGCTGCTGGGTCAGGAAGATCCCAAGCGAGTGAAAACATTGTTGTACGCTTACCGCGTTCTCATGACCGGAATTCATCTCTTGGAGACTGGAGATGTCGAACCGAACTTGTTGGTATTGAACGAACGTTTTGGACATTCGTATATCGATGAACTGGTCCAGATGAAGCAAGTAGCAGAGCAGGTAGGCGGCCAAGATTTGGATTGGGAATTCCACTTCAATGAACTCGGCCGATTGGAAGCTCAGATGGGCGAGGCTTTCGAATCGTCGACGCTTCCTGAGGATAGAGATCGAGCGTCGGTTAACAAGTTGCTCGTTCGCCTGCGAATGGACTATCTATCCGCAGATTAAGATAGGGAATGAGTGAAGTGGTGAGATTCACGTCCGTGAGCCACCACTCACTCTTCCTTCCTTGCGATTCACTACAGGATATTGTTTCTGTCGTTGCGTTTTTCTACGCGCTACTCAAACCGCCGTTGCCTGGCACGCAACTTCGTTGCGAGTGGAGCCCGCGTAGTTTTATCGCGCTGTGTTTTTCACGCCGTTCATGGACGGTTATTCGCCACAGTTCCACTTCCGCACCTGCGACGTAAACGGCAGCGTTACAATCGCAGGCGGAAACGACATTGCTTTGCCCGGCGACGGCGTTCAATTGAATGTTCAGCTGACGCAGCCGATCGCGTTGGATGTCTCCGATCGTTTCGCCATTCGTGAAGGTGGTCGCACCATCGGATCGGGTGTCGTGACTGAAGTCTACGAGTAGTATTGCTGATCGAAAAAGTATTACTCATCAAAAAACGACGCGAGAGTATGGCTCTCGCGTCGTTTTGTATTTGAGTTGCGGTTGTATTTGAGTTGCGGTGGAAAGAAATTGTCGGGTCACGGCTTTCTTAATTTCCTCCGCATCTCTTTGGGAAGAAACTCTCTTTCCACGAATTCGGGATCGTACTCTGTCCACGACTCGCGGGCCGCTTTAGCTTCCACTTTGCGAAGTACGCCGTCGTCACGCCAGATGGCAATGAACTTGCCTTGTTGCCAACTGCGGTGTGGAATTTGAGCTGGTGTTTTTAGCATTCGCCAATCGCGAACGTGATATCGGTTGCTGGTTGCAGACCAGTCATAAAAAATGATCTGATCGAACACCAAGCGTCCGTGTTCGTCGTAGTAGTGATTGACCTCAATCAAATCTACGCGGTCTGCAGCAACTTCATGATATGGTTGCAATGAAAGGGCTGACAGCATGAATGCAGCCAACGAAGACGCACTTCCCACCATTCTTCACCTCCGTGTGAAACGGTTACCGTAAGGTGTCAATTGCGGCGGGTCGACCCAATATCCTTTATCGGATGTCGCAAGCGATATCCAAAATCAATTCGCTGCTTTTACTGTAATTAGGCAGATGAGGGAACAGACATTTCTCAGATATTTCAAAAACCACGTGATAAGTTGCAGTCACTGTGCTTTTGGCATCGATGGATCAAGAGAATAGACACTGCGGTTGTAAGTAACTTTGAGTGTGAATTCGCAAATTGTGTAATCGCAAGCGAACGAAAATAGAGGATCATCCGTGGACGCTTCACTTGTACTAACCGTGATTAGCGACGACAAACCCGGACTCGTAGAATCGGTTTCGGACATAATCTCTCAACACGGCGGAAATTGGGTCGAGAGTAGCATGGCGCGATTGAGCGGTAAGTTTGCGGGAATTCTGCACGTGGTGATTGCCGAAGAGCGGGCGGATGCACTCGATGAGGCGCTGCAGAATCTAGCGGAGCATGGAATCCGCGTGATGGTTGAGCGAAGTGAAGATATTCCCGAAGTGTCGACCGAGCGTCAAATGAGACTCGATCTGTGCGGCACGGATCGGATCGGCATCGTCCACGATGTTGCGCAGGTGCTAGCGGAACGCGGCGTGAACGTCGACGATTTGCAAACCGAATGCAGTAGTGCACCGATGACGGGCAAGCAAATATTCCGAGCTACCGCGAAGCTAGGTCTACCCGCAACCGTCGATCTCGACGAGCTGCGGGCAGCGCTGGAAAAGATTGCATTCGATTTGATGGTCGACATCACTTTGGACGATGTCGATGTGTGACCGCTTAGTGGCGTGAGTCGAGCGACAAATAAGTTCGTTTATCGCCGTCTTCGACTGTCACTGCTACTGCTCCCACCGCTTCGTCGGCTAGCAGAGTCGCCTCCCGATCGCTTTCGGCTTTCAAGGTTGGCGTCCACTACAGCCGAGATGGCATCTTGCCACGTTGGAATCTGTCTATGCCGGCTCTTTGGCGAATCCTCGTCGTCGTCGTCGTCGTCATCATCTTCATCTTCGTCATCATCTGAATCGGTGTCTTCAGCGTCTTCGACCGTTTCGCGTTTTCGGCGACGTTTTCGACGTTTGGGTGGTCGAGATTTTTCGGAATCGTCACTGGTTTCTAGGTTTTCAGTGACTTCGCTCGACTCTTCCTCTTCTCCGTCTTCATCGTCGTCATCAGATTCGGATGCTTCCGCGGTTTCTTCTTCAGGGCGAGGTTTGCGACGTCGACGGCGACGTCGTCGCTTGGGACGTTCTTCGTCGTCGTCATCCTCGTCATCGCTGCTGCTTTCGGCGACTGGGGCGTCAGAGTCATCGAATTGTTCCGCGTCCGCAGCTTCCGACAGGATTTCTTCTACTGCTTCCGGCTCATCGGCTTCGCGACGTCGACGACCCCGACCACCGCGACGACGGCGTTTCCTGGGACGTTCTTCTTCGCCCTCTTGACTCTCGGCTGAGCTATCGGGCGCGCTCTCTTCCGCATCCACCTTCGCTCGGGATTGTCGCTGGGGCTCGCGGGATTCTCGTTCTGGCTCCTGATCGCGGTCGCGCGTTCGAGAACCACGGTCGGAGCGCGTACTAGGTTCAGAGCGAGTACTGCGTTCCGAGCGAGTGCTAGATTCAGAGCGAGTACTGCGTTCCGAGCGAGGACTACGTTCGGAGCGAGGACTGCGTTCCGAGCGAGGACTAGGTTCGGAGCGAGGACTAGGTTCCGAGCGAACGGATCGCGCGTCGTCGTTTTCGTCGTGGAAGATGGAAGTAAAGTCGATTGGCACGTCTGCTACTTCGTCGTCCGCATCTTGCTCTTCGTCTTCATCTAACAGTGAGCCGCGAGCCTCGTCGTTTTCTTTTGGGGGAGCTTCTGCGGGTTCGGGAGATGAATTCCAGGCGGCCAGTGGATCGGTGTCGCGGGCCGCGGGTTTGCTTGCTGCTGGCTGCGAAGTTGGCTGCGAAGTTGGTTGCGGCTTGGGGGCCGGTGGAGGTGTAACTTCCAAGCCTAGTTCACCGGCCAACATTCCCCATGGATCGACGACGCTCGTGGCAGACTCGACGGCGGGTGCCGCTTCGACCAACTCAATCTCGTCTTCGTCTTCGTCTTCATCTTCATCTTCGTCTTCGTCTTCATCTTCAACAGCGTCATCTTCGTCGTCTTCATCGTCGTCTTCATCATCGTCGTCTTCATCGTACTCCATCAAGATAACCTCCTCGGCGTCGACAATTTCAACGTCGTCAATTATCTCGACTTCGTTGCCTTCGAGAATACTCGAAGAGCATTCGTCGTCGGACTCGGCATCCGAGGGCGATCCTTCAGCATCAGATTGAGGAGTTTCGTTGGACTCATCTTGCGGTGGAAGGGGTTCGCCGGTTAGGTCGGAGAAAAGTTCGTTCCAATGGTCATTACTCATGAGGCCTACACTCCCCAGTTGGGGATTCTGACTGATTGTTTCGGATAATGCATAATGCTGATAGAGGTGTCAATCCAAGCGGAACAGTATAGCGGGTAGCCTGTTTTTTGTGAAGTCCGTGTAGATTACGAGTTTACGTTGATTTTGGCGGAGTAAACGCAGTGGGGAAAAAGCCTCTAGGGCGGAATTAACGTAGAATTGAGCAGTGGACTCATCATCTGAGGGCCAAGTGACTTCGGGAATACTCCCGTTTCTCATTTAGTCATTGGCTGGAATTCGACGATCGCGGGACCAGCAAACATGGCGGCGATCCTTTGGAGAGAACGGAGGACTCAACAATGCGCAATCCAGGTCAAAACGACGCCGACTCGACAAATCTGCCAAAAGCGAATCTACCAAAGCCAAAAGCGAATCTGCCAGCGAATGTCGCGGGCAATCAGCACGAGGTAGCACGGAAGGGCAATGTCACCGCGAGAGTCGAGGTCCAGGGGCACATTCTCGATAGCCTGCTGCTACCCAAGATTCTCGACCTGATTACAACCAGCGGCGGCCGTTTTTCCGTCGCCGAAATATGTGTAGGTCAAGCGGCGACCGATGCCAGTTATGCCTTGTTGGACTTGGAGGCGGATTCGGCTGAGAAAATGGAGGCGGTATTGGCTGCTATCGATGTTCACGGTGCGACCCCGATCGAATCGGTCGATGCGCGTCTGCAGCCAGTGGATATTGGCGGCGCTCTGCCAGAGGGTTTCTATAGCACGACGAATCATCGCACTGAGATTCGGATTGATGGAGAGTGGCTCCAAGTCCAGGACCAGGAGATGGACTGTGGAATCGTTGTCGATGCCGCGCTCGGTACGGCCAAGTGCAAGCCCATGTGTGACGCAGTGCTAAGCGAGCAGTTTGTTGTTGGGCACCTCGGCGTACGAATATTCGCCGAGTCG
>JBLHLE010000217.1:0-8529 GCA_047620805.1 Pirellulaceae bacterium | reverse complement strand
GGCGTGTACGGTTCCATAGATGGTCAACGAGTTCACAGCGAGATCAGCTGCTTGAGATTGGTCGAGGACGTTTATTCGTGCCGAACCTTCACCTGCCAAGCCAACAAGATACTCGTCGCCGCCCTCCAAGCCGTGCAACCAAAGCTCAGCACCGATGTTATTCTCGGATGTCTGCGTCCTGCCATCGGCCTCAAAATTCACATTGAATTTGTCGTCGCCCATACCGCCGTTGATTCGCGTCACACCACTAATTCCACGCAGACTAAACGTGTCACTACCGTTGCCCGCGTCAACTGTCGTATACCCAGCGTGTGTGTCTAAGACGAACAGCCGGTTCGGGACGTCGCTGAGGCCGATTTGCAGGTCCTCCAATCCGGCAAAGGCGATGCCCGGGGCTCCCATACCGAAGCCGGTTATCGATGCTTCCCCCAGCGTGCCCGTTCCATCCGAGCCGCCGCGATTGTCGAAATTGAGACGGTCTATCTGCCCAGGGGTCGTCGTCGAAGTACTGGCCGTCGCGCCGCCGCTAAGTGACTCGCTGTCGATTCCAATTTGTGCGAAGTCGCCAAGATGGTTGAACGCGATAAGGTAATCTCCTGACGCGGCGGTTACGGCAACGGCGTTCGCGCCTAGTACCGCCTCATTGTTCAGCGCGTTGGCGATATTTGCGGCGTTCTGTGCGGCAGCCGACGTCAACACGATACTTGGCGTGACCAGTGTTACCGAAGGGTTGTCCGGGTCTTGGATATTCAGCGTGATATCGCCGGTGACTCCCGCTCCCACCGTCAGTCGCTGGACTTCCTTGACACCACTACCGGCTCGAATTTCCACCAAGTTGCGAATCCCGGTCACATCGCCAACCTGATTTGCGAGGCCGATGACATCGGAGCCGATGGTGTAGGTGCCGCCACCGTCGCGGCCAAAAATTGTCACTGCCGAAGCTGTCAGATTCGAGGCGACATTGAAAGTGTTGTTAGAAGTTCCTAGGTAAACGTTGAGCTTTTCCAGTCCCCGTGATTTGATCAAGCCAGCACTTAGCCCAGCAAGTTCCAGATCGTCACTGGGCCCACCGTTACCGGTAGCCGATAGCTCACCAGTATTTGCACTTGAGTCGCCGCCGTCGTCGACATTAAGAATATCGATGTCACCTCCGCCCATGTCGATTGCGAGCATCGTGGTGATGCCGTCTGCCGAGCCAATGTCATCTCCCAGATCAGAGGTATTCGTTCCGACATTAATGGTATCATCGTCGTCGCCAGAATTGATATTTGTCAGACCGTGGATCATCTGGACGTCAATCTGGTCGTTTCCAGGGCCAGTGTTGAGAGTCGATGTCCCCGTGTGGGTATCGTGGACAGTTACAACGTCGACATTGGTTCCGAAAAACAGCGTAAGGTTTTCCACGTCACTGTAGCCGACATGAATGCCGTGAGCACTGTTCTGATTTAGTCCCGTGATACTGGTCACGTAGTCATGTTCTTTCTCACTGACGGCAAAAATGATTGAACTTTCACTCGTCTTCTTTTGCACCCACGCATTCACTAAGCCAGCATGAGTCAGTGTGATCCGGGACGACTTCAGGAGAACGGTAACCAAACTGGTCCCGTTGCTAAGGGTAACGTCACTAGTCAACGTAAGCTCGTCTTCGGTCACCGCAGTGGCTCGATAAACGCCGTTATTACTCGCCTGGGACGCACCGCGGATTTCGAAAAGGGACCCAATTTCAAAGCCATCGCCAATCCAACTACCGCCGTCGTTGCGAGTAATTGTGTCGCGTTCGTTGGTCATGCCGGCCTGGTCGGTGAAAGTGACATCGAAGGAAAGCTGTTTCACATCGGAACTTGCCGCATATTGCGGATCTTGCAGGTTCAGTTCCTTCGCGAGTTCGTGGGCGATCGTCGTCAGGTTCTCTCGGGAGGCGTTGACGACGGTGTATTTTGCGAGTTCGACATTACTGTCGTCGAGTATCTGCCAGATCGCGCCCTCCTGGATGTTCCCAGCGCCGGCAAACAGGTGGATCGTCTTCGTGCCATCGTCATTGGTTCCTACCGAACCGGCGACACTAGCCGAACTAATGTCCGTGAAGTCTCTTATTGGCGACGGGTTCGCATTGGCGGGCATTGCCTCTAGGATCGAATACTCTTCGGAATAATTAATCAACTCGGAGATCAAACTTCCCGTATCGACGAAACTGGCAGCCGACTGCCCAACTCGATCTGGCGAATTCGACAGGACGTCGATCGCGAATTTGCTCAGCTCTTTAAGGACCACAAACTGGCCGTTGATCTTGTCCTTTAACAGCTCGTAGGTATTTCGATCAGCATCGACTTTGGCCTTCGCCTGAAGTCGCTCGTTGCCGTATCCGAGTTGAAGAGCTTCGAGGTTCCCTTGTTGACCTTCGCCGCGATCGGAGAAGGAGTCAGCCAAGCTCACCTTGGCGGTGAGTTCTTTTATCAACTTGACTTTCTGTGTGTAGCGGGCGTCCCGAGTCCAATCCAAGCGGAATGTCTTCGTGAACCACCAGAAGCTATACGTCACGGTGTATTGCTTAATGAGTTGCGGTATCAGCGTTTTCAATTCTGCTTTCGCCTGCGTAAGTGCATCGGCGAACAAATCGTGCTGAATGCGATTTACCGCCACAGGTTGGGCAATATCCTGTCCGTCCTGCAGGAGCGAACCTTCCTGAGCTCCAGATCGGGACTCGTCAAAAATGGCCGCCGTGTATTCTGGGTGTTGGTCGATGAAGCCGGTGACTGCCGTCTGCGTATTGAGGAACGAATCTCGAAAGGTATCGAAGTTAAAATCGATCTTCTGCCAGCCACCCGGCACGGTATAGATCTCGTTGGTTAAGTTGACCGAGGGCCGCGTGGCGGCGATATATTCGTAAACTTCACCGTCGCGGTTGACATCGATATTGAGCCGGACGCGGTCGCCCGTCTTGAGCTCCGCCACGGTTTGCGAAGCGGCGTAGTCGGGATCGCCCAGTGCTTCATCAAAAGCAGCAAAACGATTGGACTGTCGATCGAGTCGTTTCAATGCCAAAATGGAGCCATCCAATGTTGTCGACGTCGGCTGATCTCCGAGGTAGCGGGCATTAAAGATGCGGAAGTTGTCGACAAGCTCTACCGCATCTCGATAGGCTTGCACAATGGCGACGTAATTCGGCGTGTTTGACTGATTCGAGAGTTCGGTGAACTTTGCCTCAAGCGACTTCAACTGATAGGTGCTGGTCGTGGTCAAGTTGGCGACCACTGTGAAAATCGCTTGTTCAGTACTCTCACTTAGGCTCTTGACGTCGCGGAGAAGTTCTACGCTGCCGTTGCCGGTGGCAGTGGCAAACAGATTGTAGACAGGCGACTTGATGAACTTGGCCTCCGCGCTCACGGTAGCGTCGACGGAATTTCCAAGTATTGGATTTAGCACCGAGAGCAGAGATTCTGCCGCCGTGATGACTGCGTTCAAATTCGTCGAATTGTGGCTCGCCTGAGCAGTATCAACCGCATCCTTCAAGTCGACGATTTCATCCGTATAGAATTCCTGAAAACTACCAGCCGCCGTGCTCTCCAGGTAGTCAACCTTTGTCTTGACCCCAGGTGTCAGCTTGCGGTAACTCTCCGCAACTTCAATGGGCAGAGTGTCCTCGATCTTGGTAATCATCGGCTGGCTGATTTGAGTCACGTCCCAATCGAAGCCACGGGTGACATTCTTCCCGGGATCATCTGGAACAGCGACGGGATTATTGGGGTCGCGATCATGAGGTTTGAATGCCTCGAAAAGAGTATTTAGCTGTGTTGTAGTCAGTCCACGTTGAAGCAAAAGGTCGCGGTAGATTGACGACGAACCGATGTAATCCTTGACGACCTCATCATAGATTTTGGCCAGAGCCAGCACATTCGCCTTATTGCTCGATGCGACGCCGTTGGCCTTTAGGAGAATCCACATGTGCTCGTCGCCATCGAGTTGGCCACCGCCTAGACGAACTCCAGCAGGCGAGTTGAAGGCTTCACTGAGAAGCGAGTGAAGCGATCTACCCGTGAGCAGATTGCGGATACTGTCGAGATACCGCCCCGCGCGGCCATCATCACTAACACCGCCCAGCCCATAATCATCAAACTTTCCGTCGGGGTCTTCAAAGAACTCTCTGATTTCCTTGAGTCCCCCTAAAATATTCCAATCCCTGGTAACGGCGTTGCTGTCCCCCCAGTCGATGTAAGTCTTGGTAGAGAACGGTGACCAGTAAGAATCGTAGTCACGGTATTCTAGCCTGGTATTCACACCAAAATCGGTGTTCAGCCGACGCAAAATCTCGTCCGTCAGATAACTTCGAGTTTCGAATGAGCCCGCGGAGCTGCTGGCGGGTCCTTGCTCGTAATAGCGGGCGCGGACGTAGAGCTTGATATGGTTTTCCAGTAACTCCTGATCGCGTTCCTTCAATAGATCAACGGCATCTTGGACTGCGTCGTCAAACGCCTGTTGAAGATCGGTTGTGGCCTCCTCGATGTTTCCCAGCAATCCCGCGGCGGCAAAATCGCGATAGTTGATGAGATCCTGTTCATCGACGTTCATCGCCTGTTCGCCATAGGGCACCGCGGCTTCTTTGAGCTGGGATTCGAGAACAGCGTTTTCGTTCGCCGTAATGCCCTGCAGCCCTAGCGCGTTAGTGATTCGGCTGAGTTTCTCGAAGTCGGTCGAATGTTCGAGAACCATCTTATCGATATCCACAACGCGGCCTGTCGGGTCGGTAGCGTTATTTATGATGATCTCGTCGTTGTTCCCGGCATCGCCAAACAGGTACAACGACTGACCTATCTTGTCCAACAGCCCGCTTCCGACCGTGATCACATCATCGCCGCCGCCTGCGTGTACGACCGTTTCAGCCTTCACGCTCTCGATATAGATCCTGTCCACATTGTCGCCGCCAACGACGTTCAAACGTCCAACAAACTCCTCGTTGTCGACGTGTAAAGTTGTCTCAGTGATGGTCGATTTATTGCTGAGACTCAGGCTGACATTCTTCATCTCGAAGAAGTAAAGTTCGGGAAGGTCACCGGTCTCCGCCAGCGTACTCATCGCCACGGCTGGATCGGACTGAATTCCAACCGTACCTGCACCAACGGTGGCCGTCAGAGCTCCCGCGGTTTTCAGGGACAGGCTCGCCAGCACGTGACCCGAGTGAACAGACTCAAAGAGGACTGGGACACTGTTTTTACTGATGCTTACGAGTTCATCGGGGAATGCTGGTGCATTCCATACGAGCGTGAGTCCGAACTCGTCCGCAAACTGCTCAAGTTGCTCGCCCGCCGAGAGTGGGTTCGCGGATAACGATTGCTGAGTCTCGAAAAACGGAGTTCCGGATGGGACGACTACGTCTTGTGTATCGCTACCACTCAGTTCTACGAGCGTACGCAGAAGACCGGGCTGCGCGGTGGCATCGAGAGAGTAAATATAATCGCTCGCGGTACTCCCGAGAATTCTGCGGACGCGGTCACCGTCGTCTCCTCCTGCCGCAAACAGCGTTGCGATAAAATCATTTGCCGCGTAGGACAACACGAGACTATCGATACCAATCGAAGGGACAATCGCATCGGCGCTAACGGTGACTTTCAGAGCCGCGGTCGTCTTAAATGACAACCCGGTCAAGTCCTTGACAACAATCTTATCGTTGCCGTCGAAGACGATCGTTTCCGTATGCTGCGTTTCGATTTCCAGCGAGACATTATCCTTGCTGATTCCGGTGAGTTCGTAGAGTCTTTCGCCGAGGTTGGCGCGGGTTCGGTCCGGATGAGGAACTCCGTCGACGAGAACGCCCCCCTCTTCTACTTGCAGCCACTGCAGATCGAGTCCAAAATCGTTCGCAAAGTCCAACAATTGCTCTCGCGCCGAAACGACCTTTGACCGTGTTTGAATTCGATATTCTTCTCCAGCAACCTCAAACGTTACGGCTACCAAGTCATTGGCAATCACGATGCCATTTTCGTCGAGGATGTCCGCGTGCTGAGCGACGAAGTCGATATCCGCGCCACTCTTGTTGATGCCCAGCAATTGTTGATAATCCTGGCCATTGGGATCGAGATTGTCGACGACGACTAGATTCAAGGTGAGGTCAAGTTGGTCTGGCTGGCCCAGTTTGATCAGCTGTTCCGCTGCGGTGAGATCGCCTTCAATTCTGCTCTGCAGGTTGTAATAGGCGAGTCCAGCCGGCACAATTTCTTCCGTTGAGTCACTTCCCGAGAGAGCGAGCAGTGAGTCGAGTAAGTTAGGCCGATAGTAGCGATCGATGAAACGAAGGTAGTCGGTCACGGCACCGTTGAGCAGATCGCGGGCCTCCGTTCCCTCAGTGCCTCCGGCGAGCAGCAGGGCTTTAGTGAAGTCGTCCGCTTGGCTCTCCAGCGATAACTTGCTGAAATCCCAATCAACTTTCTTCTTGAACAGATCGTTGTCGCCGAGAGTCAACTGATCATTGCCTTCGGTCAGATTGAATTCGATCCTATCATTCAGTCCGCCACCCCCCTCAATCAAAACGGGGGATTTGAATGCCGCGAGATCGTACGAGGCGGGCATCGTTATGCTGGTCGTGTAGGCCGGGTTTTCGACGACGAACGGCGTCACTCGTCCTACGCTGCGGACCTCGTAAAACGGCAGGCCGTCGATCGAGCCCGCTCGCACGTACTTGCCCAGCGCGTCGGTGTTAACTTCAAAGCCTTCGACTGTCGAAAAGAACAAGTCGGAGTTTTTCGGGAAGCTCTGTTTAATCTGCTGCGGTGAACCACCAACAATGATCGTATCGCTGCCAGAGCCCGCTTTGATGACCATGTCGCCAATAACACCCATGTCGACACCGTAGAGATAAATGGTGTCGTCGCCGCCGCCCGCCAACAATTGCAGACGTTCGATATTCAGCAGCTTCTGCAATTTGACGCCAGCTCCGTAGAGGCGTTGGATCGGCTTCCCAGCCGCCGCACTCAGCACCGGAACGCCGATCGGATTGGTGATCGTGATCGTGAAAACGCCCGCGTTCTCAGTAACGCTCGCGTGATTCAATCCAATGGTCGTGAAACGTTCGAGCACAGACTGAATGTCGTCCGCATCCGCTTCGGAAGAAAGCGTAACATTCGTTACCCCGTCCGAGAGTATATACGAAGTCCCAGCTGCACCGTCCACCGTCATCGTGGATACAACACCGCCGCCGACGGGGACGGGCGGAGACAAGCTGACCGTCGCGACCTCGGTGTAAACGTAGAACGTATCTGCCAACACGGTACCGACGAGGCTGACGGAGTCAAAACCAGCACCGCCGTCAATCGCCACGTTGGCGTTGGCGACGTAGACCAACGTGTCGCTGTCAATCTCGCGGGTATCCAACGATGTATCGGCACCCATTCCGCTGTCTTCGCCAAATGTTCCACTGACCTTAGCCGTCTTCGATTCGAGATCGACCAACTCTTCGTCCTCGTCAACGGTCAGCAAAGCCTTCACTAGGAACGTGTCGTCACCGTTGTCCCCATAGAGGTTGATGTCGGCGATATTGTGGTTTACTTCGAAGTAGTCGTCGTCGTCGCCGCCGTAATATGTCGTGCCATTAAAGCGGGCGCCGTTGGTGATCTGTTTGACAATCGTAATAATCTGGCCTTCGACCAGCACCTGTTCGGTCTCGAGGACGGAACCGATATAGAATTCGTCGTTGCCTTCATTACCAAAAATGTCGATCTTGGTAGAAGTGTCATCCGAGATGATTTTGTCGGCCCCTGCTCCGCCGAAGACGGAAATCTGTTCGACTGTCGCATAATTAACGACCTGGAAGTTGTCGCCGCGTTGCAGCTTGGCTTCCTCAACCCGCATCAAGCTCTCTTCGTCGTTGACGTCCTGCTTCGCGAAATCGCTCGATTCGGCGTTGAAGTGCCCGATGATCAGGCCGTCGCCGTGACTACCAAATCCCTGCCAGCGGCTCTCTTTAAACTCGCGGTCCTCGTCTTGATTCGGAACGTACACCGTGTCGAGTTGAATGGTGTCGTTAGCGGCGCTCCCCTTGAAGATCAACTGGTCAATTCCGCTGGCACCTGTATCGCGAATGTCGAAATACTGCTGCCCGCTGACGCCCGAGGACAATTCGAGCTCGTACGTATCGCCTCCTTTGTCACCGTCGAGGATACCGCTCTCGGACCAACCGGCAATCACGAACCGGTTGGCGCTATTGAAACCGTAAAGTTCGACGCCCTCGAAAATCTTGTCGAAACTTTCCCGTTCATCACCGAATTGATTGTGAATAATCGAGTCGTCGATTCGCAGAGACCTGTCCGAGAGCCAGAAATTAGCGTCCCGCGACTCAATCAGCGTGTCTTTGTCGATCAATACGTCTTCGTTGGCGTCACCGATATCGGTGACTTCGAAGAACTGGTCTTCCCCCGCCCCTCCGGTCACTCGATCCGAGCCCTTGCCACCGATGATCACGTCAGACAAATCGGCAAGATCGGATCCGATAATGCGGTCGTCGCCAGTGCCACCGTCGAGATATAGTTCGTCAACCACGGC
>JBLHLE010000216.1:0-8586 GCA_047620805.1 Pirellulaceae bacterium | reverse complement strand
GAAAAAGACGACCAGGTGAAAAGACGACCAGGTGAAAAAGACGACCAGGTGAAAAAGACGACCAGGTGAAAAAGCGACCAGGTGAAAAGGCATCGGCAAACAGCATAACCGCGTCGGATGGAAACGCCCTCCGACGAGTCCCCTCCGACGAGTCCCCTCCGACGAGTCCCCTTCGACGAGTCCCCTCTACCGCGCGCGGAACAATAGTGTCACGTTCGACGTTTTCGTAGGTGAGGGTACTAACTCAGTTTCGGTATTCGCTCGGTCGCGACGCTAGTCGCTTTTCCATTCCGCGGAAAGCGAACGCATTGCATTTTCAAGTCGCGATTGAATCACTTGTTCGTCATTCTGGAGACTGGGGACGAGCTGTTCTTCGTTTTGCCGGATCTTCTGTTCCGCTTCATCCAACTCGGATCGCCAGCGATTGGTTAGTTCATCTTGGCCGCCCGATTTGATATTGGCACGGAGACGTTCCTGGCGAGCAATAAGACGTTCGACCTCCTTTTCGGCGGCGGCGATTTCCTTTCGTTTTGATTCCCGCTCGGCGAAAATCGCAACGCACTCCCGCACGCCCTCGTGGTCGGCGAGCGGTCCATTGGACGCGATGATATTCTGCTCGAGGTAGTCGATCTGTAGTCTTGGTTCATGCTTATGTTCGGAAACCAAGACGATTTTTGAACCCTGAATCCTCTGTTCGGCGATTTTCAATACGAGTTCCGCCTTAGGCCGAATCGGGATCAGATAACGCAAGCCGTTCGCCAACTGTTTCGGATCGTCCAGCACTGCGGACTCTCCGTTGCAAAGAAGGGAGGATTCGAAGTTGGGCTCAGCGAGCGAGAAGTTATGGTCGAGTACTAGATCGAAGTTTTGGTCGCGGTGGTTGCGAATGTGATACTCTGTTGCTCGGCTTTCCTCCGTATGAGTGGAGAGAATCCCGTTGGCAATACGAATGGCGACGACCTTGGATCGTAAACGCTTGCCGACTAGGTCTACGGCGACACCTGTTTCCAGTGCATGAGGCAGGAGCTTGTCCTGGCCTTGTTTGAGCGCCGGAATGATGCAGTTCCCCGCATATGCACCCTCGTCATAGACCGTGCAGACGCCGCGTCCCAAACTGAAATTTGTATTGTTGGTGAAATCGACTGAACGATACGGGCGAGTCGGATGGTTCTGATGTTTGTAGTGCAGAACCGATTTTGCGTCATCTATTTCAGCGATGAATACGGGGATAACGGTCGACCTTTTTGCGGGAATGTTTACGGGATCGCTGGATTCAAAGACGCAGAAGTCGCCCACTTCCTGAACTTCGACGGATGCAACTTCGGCAGCCTCCCAGGGAGCGTCCGCCGCCATCGCGCCGCGGGTCATTGCGGATCTCTTCCGCATCGGTGCTGGTGCCGCACATGCGCTTCCTCCACCCATTGCAACCATTTCCTCTTCCACTTCGACGGCACCCAGCGCGTTCTCGCTGACCAAGTTGACGTGGCTGCGGTTGGGCGTTTTTGATTCAGCCAGGTCAGTTGAGAATGTTATCGGTTCACCTGTCACTACGCAAACGTTGTAGTTGACCCAATCCTCGTCTGTATTGTTGTCGACGATCGCAAAGCCTTGCAGCTCGGTCGTTCGTCCCGCGACGATGCGCAATCGGTAAGAGATCTTCCAGGCCGCGGCGGGGATAGTGTATTGCACGATGGCATTTTGGCTTTCGCCGGTGGTGCTCAGTTCCAACTCGACGAAAGTGCTATTCGGTTTTATGCTTTGGTAGTTGCGTTGCAGCGCCTTGTCGATTTCGCGTCGGACGTCTTCGTCCTGGAATCGCAAGCTTTGGATATCGCGAATGGCACAGCGGCGGAGTCCGTCGTTGGTTAAAACGATAAGAGATTTGGAGTTGATCGGCTCTCCCGCCGTGCCTTCGGGTTCTTCGTGTAGCCCGACCAGTGTCCCCGCAATGACGCCGCCTGGTCGATCAATCTCGACTTGGGCTCCACTTAATGATGTCGACAGGTCTTCGAGAGCGCGTGTCGGGTTGATCGAGATGTTGCCCTCCAGTTCATTGGAAGGCCGAAATGTTGGCGGCGATTCCAACTTCACTTTGCCATAGACGTTGAAGGATGCGAGAACGTCGGCGAGATGATCCTGCCGAACCGCGATAGAGATCCGCTTAGGGTTGCTCGAGTCAACCTCGTAGCTGCGCTGAAAGTCTGCGATACCGTTGGAATAGATAACAACTCGGTTGGCGCTCATGAATTCAACTCCTCTAAGTGAATGGGACGTTCATGATCTGAACGACACCGTGCGAATATTGGAGGTTCATCCTATGCGAAAGTGCTGCGAGTTGGGAACCGCCAATCAGGACCACTACGTGTTTCATGAGGTGGAACGCTTGGACGCCATGAAGATGGCGAAGGTGTTGGTTCCGCTGTTCATCGGATTGAGTGAGGAGCAACGGATGCGATTGTTGGCGATATGTGTCCTGAATAGTTTCGAGCCAGTTGAAATGATTTATTACCAGGGACGGAGCGATGGGGCCATGCGCTTGGAATTGGCTGGGGGCGTTGACTTGGTCGCGGTCGACCAGCGGAACATGGCGACGGTATCTCGCGGGCAATGCAGCAGCGAATCCACGTTATCGTATTCGCCGAAAACGGCACCGCTGCATTCGGTCCACGCCGCTGTCGTGAATGGCCTTACGATCGCACCCAGTCTTTTAGGTGGGCGTGCTCGAAGATCATTTCGTGTTGGATCTTGAGGTCTTGGCCCATACCCGCCTCTTTCGCTCGAAGGTACATGGCATACGCAATTGCAACGTCGGTGTATGCCAGTCCGACTGCGTTGAAATATGTCCGCTCGTCCGGACTGGTTCTTCCCGGCTTAGAAGCCAGTACCAGTTCGGACAGGTTGCAATAGACGTCGTCGTCGGTGAGTTCTCCGTCTTTGTACATTCGGCTGAGAGTTTGAGTTCGATGTTTGACGGTGTCCCAGTCATCGCAGACGATCTTGTCGCATTGTTTGGCGACGGCGTATTCGTCCTCCCATCCTCCGACGTGACTATAGAAGGCGCCAGGCTTCATCCAGGCAGCCTTCAGCAGCGGGGCTTGGGCGCTAGTGGCGGTGACAATGATGTCCGCATCGTTGGTCGCCGCCTCCAAATTGGTATTGGTGCCGATGATTTCGACATCCCGCACGATCGGCGTCATCTGGCGGACAAATTCTTCTTCTTCGCTGGCGTCTTTTGCCGCAACACGGCAGATCTTCAATGACGGTACGGCGGTCTTCATGGCAATAAGGTGCATTTTGGCTTGCTCACCTGCGCCGATGAAGCCGATCGATTCGGAGTCTTGCCGAGCGAGATACTTGGCAGCGACGGCACCCATTGCGCCAACTCGCATGTTGGAACAAAGTGTGCCTTCCATAAATGCGACGGGCAACCCGTGCTCGATCTCCGACAAAATGATCACAGCAGACAGGTTCTGAATACCGTATTTGGCTGGATTGGGCGGGAACACTGAGACCCACTTTACGCCGCAGATGCCGTCGCTCTTAAACGTCGCTGGCAGACAGTTGATGCGCTCTTGCGTTTCGTCGTTGAAGATCTGAACGATTTTCTCAGGGAAGATAACGTCCCCTTCTTCGTACAATCGAATTGCTCGTTCGGCTGCTTCCATCGCCATCGCTATGTCTAAACAGCCGGCGCCCAATAAATCCTCTTGGGAGAAATACTGACAATGGATTTCGTGTTGAGCCATTAAAGCCTCCAGGTTACTCAAGATTGCGTTCGGTCGTCGCACAATCTCTATATGACGGACTGAACTACCCACGACGGGAATACTGACGACGGAACTGTTAGACGACGTATTGCAACTGCCGCGCCGCTATCCATAAACTTAATGGCCATCACCGTTTCGCTCACAAATTCAATGCGAAACCTATGAAGAGTTTTTGGATTGGGGTGACCCGTTGTGCGTTTTCGGTTGCTGGCGCGCGGTTTGAGCGTTTACGCTCAGTTGATGGTGTGGAAATTTAGAGTCGGGAACATTCGGACGTCTTTATGCAGTCAGACTTAACGAAGGGAAGCAAGCAATTTACGGGCGAAAGAGGTGAGAAAGGAAAAATGGGAGAAAGGAATAGCAGCACAGTCGGCGGAGAAATGAAACGTGTACTGCTTCGGAGGGATAGTCTTAACGAGAGCGTTCGATCGCAGCTTCGATTTCTCGTTCGATGACAGTGAGGGGGTTGAGTGGCGACAGCGGATCTTCGTAGGGGGTGACTTCGTTGGTGTCGGGGTTCCAGTGGACGGGGCCGAACTTTGCCGGTTCACTTTTGCCAGTCAAGATATGACCACCGGCGTCGTTTTTATTGTAGTGCCAGAATTCGTAGGGGAAATGCATGAAGCCATGGGCCTCCATCATTTCAGTAATGGCGAGTCGATTCTCTAGGTCGGCTCGATCGATGAAGGGCGATCGCATCGGCGTTCGTTCACTCATCTCTAGGTAATGATTTCCCCGCCAAACCTCGTGCCCAGTTGCTTTATCAAACACAGAGATGTCAACGGCGGAGCCAGACATGTGCGTCCCTATCTTGGGGACGTTGGCAACCAATACGATCGCCCGGCGGAAGACAAAGTCCGCTGGGGGTATTTGGTCATTGCATTCCCAGATACACTTCTTCAGGATGGCGTCGAAGATGGAAGGTTTGCGGACTAGCTGTGATTGCATTTCCTGCGACCGGTAGCCGTCTTCGATTTTGAGGATCCAGCCGCGCTGGTTCATGCTGCGGCCGATCGCGACGACATCATCGACCAGACTGCTGCGAAACGAATAGACACGGTCTAGGTCGCCCGCGATCTTCGAGTCGGAGAACATCATTTCGACGTCGGCGTTCCGCGCTGCAGAGGGCAAAGACGCGAACCTTTCGCCACATTCCTGTACGGGGAAGGCGATCAAGCGTTCGACCATTGCATAGCCCAATTCCATTTGCTCGGCCCAATAGGCTCGTCGCTCGGAATCATTGGTTTGATCGTGCAGGGTTTGGTCGTCGTTAGTTGAATGGTCCATTGAATTCTCAAAGTACAGAGGTAAGTGGTTGGTTGGTTGTTCGCTCGATCTTCCCTGGAGATCATAGGATACGTTGATTTCGAACGCAACGGAGTGAACAGCTACCGTTGAAATAGGTAATTCCCTTTGGGATTCTGGTAGGTGATACTAGGGATTCGTGGCAGACGGCTTTCCTCCGTTTGCCGTTGGTTTAGAAGAATTCCCACCCAGCCGTGGGCCCATTGAAATACGCACCATGAAACTGAATCACCTGCTGTTGATTGCCTTGCTGTTGACGTTAGTCCCAGCATTCGCAGTCGCAGATAGCCCAATTCATCTTGCCGACACGCCCAGCATTTCACCCAATGGCAAGCAGATTGTCTTTTCATGGCGAGGGGACGTTTGGGTTTCCTCAGCCAACGGTGGTGTGGCCCGACAACTGACCTCGTTCCCCGCTGTCGAGTCCGATCCAAAGTTTTCGCCAGACGGATCGACGATAGCCTTCATCAGTCGCCGAACGGGATCGGATCAGGTTTATGTCGTCCCAACTCGGGGTGGCGATCCGTCACAGCTGACTCACCATACCGAAGGCTACGCGTTGGAACAGTGGACCAATGGCGACGAATTGTTGGTCCGCGGAAATCGCGATCACTTTTGGCGACGTCCCGAGCGTCTATTTTCGATTAGCAGCAAAGAGCGATCACCGGAACGGCTGGTGTTCGATGGCTATGGGAAGCAGGGGCAGATTTCGCCCGATGGGAAACGCATCCTCTTCGCCCGCGAGGGTGTTCGCGGTTGGAGAAAGGGATATGAAGGGACCCAATCGAGTCAAATATGGTTGTATGAAATTGGGACAAAGAAATTCACGGCGGTGTGCGAACATCCGACTGGTGCGCGGTGGCCAATTTGGGCTGGCGACAACGAGCGCTTCTTCTATGTTGGCGGACAGAGCGGTTCGTTTAATCTCTACCGTCGCAATCTCAAGACGGGCGAAGAGGAACAACTGACCAACTTCAAAGATGATGCCGTGGTAATGCCCTCGGCGTCGGCCGCCGGCAATACGGTTGTCTTTCGGCATTTGTTCGACGTCTATCGGCTGGATGTGAAAACTGGCAAGCAGCCGAGAAAACTAAATCTTGTCCACCGAGGTGACCAGCAAGAATCGACCGAGATTCGACGTACGCTGTCGTCGGCCCAAGCTGTCTCGTTTTCAAGCGACGGACTGGAAATGGCCTTTATCGCGGGGGGCGACTTGTGGGTCATGGACACTGTTTTGCGCGAGCCGAAGCAGGTTACAACGTCTCCCGAGGAGGAGCGTGACCCTGTGTTCGCGCCCGATGGAAAATCGATTCTGTTCGGCAGTGATGCGGGTGGGCAATGCGACATCTGGAAAGCCAGTCGCGAAGACGAGAAAAAATTCTGGTGGCAGAACGAATCGTTCTCGCTCGAAAGAATTACCAATGACCCCGAGTCCGAGTACGGGCTAAGCTGGAGTCCCGTTGGTGATCGGGTTGCTTTCCTGAAGGAACGCGGGGATTTGTGGGTCATGAAAGCTGATGGTACAGAGAAGAAGCGTTTTCTACACTCGTGGAATTCTCCCGACTACGATTGGTCTCCCGATGGAAACTGGCTAGTCTACGCCGTCAGCGACAACGAGTTCAATCGAGATATCTACATAGCGCCGCTCGATGGATCTCGCAAACCGACTAACATCTCGCTGCATCCCGATAACGATTTCAACCCTGTCTGGTCGCCAGATGGCAAAGTGATCGCTTTCACTGGCCGTCGAGTCGGCACGGAGACGGATATCTATTTCGTGCAGCTACAAAAGTCTGATCACGAGACGGACAGCCGCGACAGAAAGATCAAAGAGGCTATCGAGAAAATTCAAAAGGCGCGTAAGGCAAAGTCGACCGATCCAGAAGAGAAGGATAAGAAAACCCCTGAAGCGACGGCGACGGGAACCGAACCGGCGAAGAAAGAGCCCGAGACGCCAGCAGAGGGTGACCCAAAAGCAGAGGGTGACCCAAAAGCAGAGGGTGACCCAAAAACAGAGGGTGACCCAAAAGCAGAGGGTGACCCAAAAGCAGAGGGTGACCCAAAAACAGACGGCGACAAATCCGGCGAGCAAGATGCGGTTAAGGAGAAGGTAAAAGAGAGTCCGGCTCCGAAAAAGAAACCGAAGAAGAAACGGACAAAGATCGACTTCGACGGACTCGAAGAGCGGATTACCCGGATTTCTGTTGCTGATACGTCCGAGGAGCGACTGTTCTGGTCACACGATTCGAAGAAGCTGGCATTCGCGGCATCCATCGCGGGAAAGCATGGCACGTATACTGTGTCGCCGCCAGAGAGCCTGAGCCCGAAACTTCTGACCACCACAACTGGTAGTCACGCACGTTGGATTGCCGCCGGAAACCAAATCGTGTGGTTGGCCAACGGAATACCAGCTGCGTTGAATTCTCAGAACACGTTGACATCGTATTCGTTCACCTCGCCACAAATTGTGGATCGCGGTGCGAAGAACGAGGCGGTCTTCGACATTTGTTGGCGAGCAATGCGAGATCGCTGGTATGACGAAAATTTGAACAATAAGAACTGGTCAGCAATTCGTCGAAAGTATCTCCCGATGGCTCGAGCCGCCGTCGACTCCGACACCTTGTCGACAATTGTGAACATGATGTTGGGCGAACTAAATGGATCACATCTCGGTTTTTCCATGGTCAAGTCGACGGATTCCAAGAGCTGGAATGAGACGACAGCCCACCTAGGAGCCCGCTTTGACACGGACTTTCGCGGTCCTGGATTGAAGGTCGAGGATGTGCTTAAGAACAGTCCGGCGTGGAAGGTAGAAAGTAAGTTAAACGCCGGCGAGATAATCATGTCGATCGATGGAATCGCCGTCGACGCCGGCATGGACCTCACCGAAGTGCTAAACGGTCGCGAGGATCGGGATGTGCAGTTGCAGGTGAAGGACACCAAGGGGGAGATGCGAAATGTCGTGATCCGACCGACGACCTTCGGCGGCGTTCGCAAGTTGCTGTACGAAGAATGGATCGACGACAACCAAGATGAAGTCGGAAGATTGTCCAAGGGCCGATTGGGTTACGTTCACATTCAGGGCATGAACATGCCGAGCTTCTATCGATTTGAAAGAGAACTTTATTCGGCCGCCGCTGGCAAAGATGGTTTAGTTATCGACGTTCGTGAGAACGGCGGTGGGTCGACCACCGACCATCTGTTGACGATTTTGACGCAGCCAGTCCACGCGATTACCGTTCCCCGCGGCGGAGGTGCGGGATATCCTCACGACCGGAAGGTATACGCGTCTTGGAATAAGCCGATCGTCGTTTTGTGCAATCAAAATAGCTTTAGCAACGCGGAGATATTTAGTCACGCGATTAAGGAATTGGGGCGCGGGCAGCTTGTCGGTGTAACGACCGCTGGGGGCGTAATTAGCACGGGCGGAATGCGAGTGCTGGACGTCGGCTTCTTGCGAATGCCGTTTCGTGGGTGGTTTCTGTTAAACGGTAAAGACATGGAATTGAACGGC
>JBLHLE010000215.1:0-8644 GCA_047620805.1 Pirellulaceae bacterium | reverse complement strand
ATCTGCTCACGAAACTCCAGCTGCTCCCGAAACGCCAGCTGCTCCCGTAACGCCAGCTGCTCCCGAAACGCCAGCTGCTCCTGAAACGCCAGCTGCTCCCGAAACAACTACTCCCGAAACGCCAGCTGCTCCCGAAACGCCAGCTGCTCCCGAAACGCCAGCCGCTCCCGAAACGCCAGCTGCTCCTGAAACGCCAGCTGCTCCAACACCGGAAGCACCAACACCGGAAGCACCAACACCTGAGACGGACGGAACGACAGAAGGTGACGAGGGACCGCAAGGCGAAGCAGGCCAGGAAGCGGATGGTACTGACGCTCCTGCCAGCGCTCAGGACAACGCCAGCCCTCAGGACAACGCCAGCGCTCAGGACAGCCAGGAAGCTGTCGATCCTCCGGCTGCAACAAATAAGCCAGAGAACACCGAAACTGCAGAACCTAAAACGGGCGATAAGCCAACTGACACGGGGGACGCGAATCCGACGGACAAACCGTTAGTGGACCAGGAGGCCATCTTGGCCGAATGGGAAGCTGAACGGGATCGCATCACTCGAGACAACGAAAGCGCGATGAAGAAGTGGGAAGAAGCAGTTCTCGCCTCCAAGAAACGCGTGAAGGAATTGAACTTCCGCTTCGCGCCTTGGTACTACCAAGTTTCCGACAGCGAATTCAAGAAGGTACGACTTGGTCGCAACGCGTTGATCAAAGAGGGTAAAGAAGCCGTCGACCAAGGTTTCGGCGTCGACTCGCTCCGCCAGCTTCAAGACCAAGGCTTGAACAATCAGCCCGCTGAAAAATAACGCGACAGCGAATGACTTGGACAAATCCAAATCTTCGCAGTCATCTCTTTCGGGCCACTTGGACAACTGTTTCGAGTGGCCTTTTTATTTGCGTCGGGACCGCACCGCCCAACCGATCGTCAGTAGGGCCATGAGAGTGACGGTAATTTGTCGGTAGAAGATCCAATCCTCTTCGCGGGCCATGGCTTCGATGGCCGGCCAGTCGGCTTGCCAATGGAAGGCAAAGTCAGTGCCAACCGGAGGGCCCTTAACCTGATACCCTGTGAGCAGCAGTCTGCAGTCCTCCACCCACAAGTCGGCGTAATAGCGGTCGAAATGATATATCCCGCGATTCACGTTGCCAATGATGTTGCTAAATGCGTATGACTTTGGAATTCGCGCTTCTGCCAACAGCCGCGCGGCTTGAGCGCTCGAGATAGGCTCAGTTTGATGGCTGCTGTGGAATTCGACGGCCGGTAATTTCTTGGACTTTAGTACTTCCCTCGCCACCAGCAATCGGTTGGCAGTGAACTCCGTTCGACACGCCCACTGCCACCACATCAGCGCTACGCCGACGACCATCACGAGACAGAACAGAAAATTAAGTCGAAAGGTGAGCATGGTTGGATTGTAGGCGTTGCCCTCACTGTTGCCAAGAAAGTGCGGTAGCCGACAGTTCTCGATAGTCGCCTTTCGCTCCGAGGCATATGGCTCCGAGGCATATGGCTCCGAGGCATATGGCGGCGAGGCATTTGGCGGCGAGTCCAAAACGAATTGCTACGCCTTGCTCGGTACAACGAAGTCTTTTCCGGCTTTGCCGGCATAGACTACTAGCACAACGCCTACCAACATTAATACTGCGGCGAAGAAGTAGGGAAATGCGTAATTCATATGGAAGAGGGGGATGCCTACTGCCGAGCCAACGATGCGTGCCATGGCGTTGACACTTTGACTGACACCTAAGATTCTGCCCTGAGTTTCGGGGTCGCTGCGGCGAGAAATCAACGAGCTCAGTGACGGCTGCATCAAGCTGAAGCCGGCGACCATAACCGTCAACGCCAGCCAGAATAATGCTAACGACTCTTGCGTGGCCGCGAAGTAGATCAAGATTAAGCCAACTACCTGCAGAACGGCGCCAGTTGCTGCGAGGCTACTTTCCGGCACTTTGCCTGCCAATCTACGGACGATGCCACCCTGGACGATCGAAAGCGTCAGTCCGATATAGCAAAATGTGCCCATCACCATCTGATAGGAAAACTTAAAATTCTCCTTCATCAGTAATGACAATGTCGTTTCAAAATTCGCAAACGAAAAAACGCAGACAAACACAGCGAACAGCAGCAAACCGATTGAGGGCGTTTGCAGAGCCGTTTTGAATCCCTGCCAATCGAACATCTTGCGATGAGAGTTTTGTTGCGATGAACTCGACCGCGATTCGGGGAGCATGAAGATAGCCAAAATCAAAGCCACCAACGAAAGTCCCGCGGCGACGTATCCCGGTAACGGGCCCGGCGGAGAATCCGGACCTGCCGGAACGGCGAGATAACCGATCGCTGGGCCAACCGTAAAGCCAAGCCCAAAGGCCATTCCAATCAAAGCCATTCCCCTGGGACGTTTCTCCAACGTCGTTGAGTCGGCGATATATGCTTGAGCAGTGGAGATCGTTGCGCCGGAAATCCCCGCGCCGATCCGCGCGACGAACAGCAGGACCAAGTTAAGCTGAGCGGTCGCGATGGCGAACAGCGTGTAAAAAACGACGGAGCCCGCTAAGCCGACCATCAGAACCGGACGGCGGCCGATGTTGTCGGATAATCGACCCCACATTGGAGCAAAAATAAACTGCATTAACGAAAAACTCGCCATCAGCATTCCCAACATCAAACCGTGTTGGTCGATGGAGGGAAATTGGCGGCCGTAGATTGGAAGCAGTGGGAGGACGATCCCAAAACCTAGTAAATCGATAAAAACCGTCAGGAAAATTACAAGGAGTGAGCCTTTTCGGGGAGCTTCATTCATGGGCGGATATCGAGTGTGGTTAATAGACTTGCGTTGGCTTGGCGAAGCTGTGGCGTGGCGGGTTTAACGAACAGGTGGGAAAACGTATGATGCTAACATGAATTCTACCCCATTCGAACAGCGCCGGAACTTGGAAAGTTTGCCAGCAGACCAATTAGCTGCGTACCAGCTCAAGCGGTTGAACCAGCTTCTCGAAGAGACGCTGCCGCAAAACCATTTCTATTCCGAAAAGTATGGCGACACCCGCCTTGAATTCGAGTCACTTGAGCAACTGACCCAACTCCCCTACACGTACAAAGATGAGTTAGTTCAGCGTGTTGGCCACGACATGGCGGCGAACCTAACTTATCCGCTTGAACGGTACGTTCGTTATCACCAAACATCTGGCACGCGGGGACGCCCGATGGTGGTCCTCGATACCGCGGCAGACTGGCAATGGTGGCTTGATACTTGGCAATTTGTACTGGATGCCGCCGAAATCGAGCCGATTGACCGCGTGCTGCTGGCCTTTTCATTTGGGCCATTTATTGGCTTCTGGAGTGCGCATGATGCCGCCGCCGCCCGCGGGTGCCTGGTGGTCCCCAGTGGCGGGCTGAGCACGCTGAATCGATTGGCCCTCATGAAAACCGCCCAAACGACCGCGGTCTTTTGCACGCCAAGTTACGCCTTGCACATGTCGGAAGTTGCGACAGAGAACAACTTCGATATTCGCGCGCTGCCGATCCGACGGCTCGTCGTCGCCGGCGAACCGGGCGGATCCATTCCAGCATTACGCCAGCGGATTGAAACGGCCTGGGACGCTCAGGTCATCGACCATTCGGGAGCTTCGGAAATCGGCCCGTGGGGATATGCCGATGTCGAACGTCGCGGTTTGCATATCGTCGAAAGTGAATTCATCGCCGAATTTCTTTCCTTGGAAACGGGCCAACCTGCAGGCGAAGGTGAACTCTCCGAACTCGTACTCACCTCTTTGGGCCGCTACGGTAGTCCCGTGATTCGATATCGTACTGGCGACCTCGTCAAACCAACGTGGAATACCGTAGGTGAAAACGGCTTTGTCCTGCTCGAAGGCGGAGTCCTCGGACGAGCGGACGACATGATGATCATCCGCGGCGTCAACATATTCCCCAGCTCGGTTGAACAGATCCTTCACAGCTTTCCGGAAATCGTCGAGTACCGTTTGACAGCGCACAAGAAGGGGGAAATGGACGCACTTACTATCGCGATCGAAGATCGTCTAAATCAACCGGAGCGAGTTGAAAAAGAACTACAAATTCGCCTCGGCCTACGCGTGAAAGTTGAAACCGTTCCGTCCGGCGAGCTGCCGCGATTCTCGGGAAAAGGAAAACGTTTTATCGACAATCGAGGTGCCTCCAATGACTCTCAATAACCAACAAGGTCTCACGAAAGAGCAAGTCGCTGCTTGCCGAGCGCAGTTTCCCGCATTGACGAAAACTGTCAACGGACATCAAGCCGCCTTTTTTGACGGTCCCGCGGGGACCCAAGTTCCGCAGATGGTGATCGACGCGATTGCCGATTACCTGATTCGATGTAATGCGAATCACGAAGGCGTCTTCACTACCAGTCGCGAGAGCGACGCGCTGCTACACGATGCTCACCGCGCCGTCGCCGATTTCCTCGGAGTCGACGATCCCGATACCATCGCGTTTGGCCCAAACATGACGACTCTGACGTTTGGACTCTCCCGAGCATTGGCGCGAACCTGGAATCCGGGCGATGAAATTGTTGTCACTCGCATGGACCACGACGCCAACTTTACCCCCTGGGTAAGCGCGGCCGAAGACGCGGGTGCGACCGTGCGAATCGTCGAATTCTGCCACGAAGACTGCACCCTAAACCTGGACGATTTCGAGAGCAAGATTAACGACAAAACTCGATTGGTCGCAGTCGGCAGCGCATCCAATGCGAGCGGCAGCGTTAACCCCGTAAAGCAAATTGTCCAATGGGCCCACCAACACAATGCGCAGGTCTTTGTAGACGCGGTCCACTTGGCTCCCCACCGCCTGCTGGATGTAAAGGAATACGGCTGCGACTTTCTCGCCTGTTCGGCCTATAAATTCTTTGGTCCGCACATTGGCATACTCTGGGGACGTCGCGAATTGTTGGAGGAATTGTCCGCCTATAAACTCCGCCCGGCTGCAGATGACCTCCCCGGCAAATGGATGACCGGCACGCAAAACCACGAGTGTATTGCGGGAACAATGGCCGGCGTAAATTACCTAGCCGATCTCGGTCGCCGCGTTACCGGAAATGCGGAACTCGGACGACGCGCGGCTTTGCAAGCCTCTATGTCGGCGATCGGACAATATGAAAATCAGCTCGCCCTGCAACTGCTCGATGCGTTGGCAGAAATGCCTGCTGTCAAAGTATGGGGAATAACAGATCCCAGCCAACTCGATCAGCGAGTTCCTACTTTTTCGATCACCCACGATCGCATCGCCCCCGAGCCACTGGCCAAGCTACTAGACGAACACGGTATCTTCGTCTGGAATGGCAACTACTATGCGCTGAACTTCTCAACAGCATTGGGACATGAACCGCAAGGCATGGTCCGAATCGGATTCGTGCACTACAACACAACTGAAGAAGTGCAACGTCTAATTGACGTACTACGAAGCTGCTAACACTATCTACAAATAACACTATCTACAAATAACACTATCTACAAATAACACTATCTACAAATAACACTATCTACAAATAACACTATCTACAAACAACACTACCTATCAACGGCCAACCGCTAAAGTCTGATCAATTTATGGAAGTTTACCCAACTAGTATCGAGCGGCTCGAAGACGGCGGTATTTTGATTGAGTGGAGCGACGGCGCCCGCCGCAAATACGGACTTGTCGAACTGCGCGACAAATGCCCGTGTGCGACCTGCCGGGAAAAGAAACGCGCCCCCAAAATTGAAAACCCCTTGGAACTCCCCATTCTGACGCCCCAAGAGGCTATGCCGCTGGGGATCACGGGCATGAAACCGATGGGAAGCTACGCCTATTCGATCGCATTCACAGATGGGCATGATACTGGTATCTACTCGTTTGATCTTCTTCGTCGACTGGGCGAGGATTGCTAAACCTAATAACTGCAAACCACAAACAAGATTAGAGGAATACTATGAGTGCAGATGCGAAACTGGCTGAACTAAACATCGAACTTCCCCCGGCGCCCAAACCGATGGGGGTTTACAAACCGATCGTAATTGCGGGCAACATGGCCTACCTCTCCGGTCACGGGCCACTGAAGTCAGATAAGACACTGATGGTCGGCCGCGTGGGCGACGATGTGGATCAACAGTTCGGATTCGACGCCGCACGGCAAACGGGATTAGCCATTCTCGCGACTCTAAAAGCGACCCTCGGCAGCCTCGATCGAGTGAAGCGAGTTATCAAGACGCTGGGCATGGTCAACTGCACTGCTAACTTCGAGAATCACCCTGCTGTGATAAACGGTTTCAGCGAACTAATGGCCGAGGTGTTCGGCGAAGAAAACGGAATCGGCGCACGCAGCGCGGTGGGCATGGGGTCCTTGCCCGGGAACATTCCAGTCGAGATCGAGTGCATCATAGAAATCGACGTGTAGAAATCGACGTGTAGAAATCGACGTGTAGAAATCGACGTGTAGGCCGCGTAGGCGGGGCATCAAGACTTCTCTGACGGCAAAGAGCGGACTGCAGTTCGGGAGACGTGTTCCGCTGCAGTGCGTTTCTGCTGAGCGTTTCTGCGGGACCGAAGCCCGTTATTTCTTTTTGGTGCCTATGCCAAGTTTTTCGTCGAGTTTTTTGACGAGTTTTTTCATTGTTTCAACGGTCTTCTGACTGATTTCGTGAGCCTGTTCGAGGTAAGCGGGCAGGGCGGCTTCCTCGTAAGTTAGATCGAGAATCATATCGATCGACGGCGAAACGGTCATGGAGAATGCGTCGGCGAATCCCATCAGTTGATTTCCGAGCTCGGGGTCTTTGGCTTCGCCGGCGGCGTCTTTCATTTCGGCCACACCGCTACCAATTCGCGCGGCTAGTTCATTGAATGTGTCCTGAACGATGTCACCATCGGGTTTGTCGCGTTGATCGAACAGCGTATTATCGCAGCGTTCCAAATCTTCGAGCACATCCATACAGGCGTCGCTAAAACTCCCGGCGCCAGATTCGGCAATCGCTGGGGCGGCGTCGTCGCTGTCGTCCTCTTCCGCCATTGAGCTAGGGGGGCGATCTTTTTCGTCGTCTTCCTCTTCGGCTGTCGCAGCGGGACGATCTTCGTCATCGGCCTCCTCATCCTCAGGGGGTAGGGCGGGCCTGTCTTTTTCCTCATCCTCTTCTGCGGCGGGGACGGCTGGCCGCTTCTTATCCGCTTTATCCTTCGCGCCGTCAATGATCGGACGTTGCTTCACTTCGTCTTCATCGGCCTCCTCTATCGGTGGCCGTACTTTTTCGTCCTGGTCGTCGTCGTCGTCGACTGCAGCCCTCTGCTTCTCTTGTTCGTCCTCGGCGACAGCATTCCCGCGACGACGACGGTTTCTAGGTATCTTGCGGACTTTCTTCGACTTGTCCGATTCATCCTCTTCATCGCGGATTTCTTCGGCCGATTCTGATGAGTCTCCCTCTTCGTCCTCGTCGGCGTCTGAATTCACCTTATCCTTACTTGGTTTCGGCTTTGGCTTCCGTCGCGAGGGTCGTCTACGATCACTATTAGATGGCGTTTCGTCATTCGGATCATCTTCGATATCATCGAGAATTATGGGGCTCTTGCGGAGATAAACGGCGAGCGCATAACCCAAACACAGATTCGCGACGCTGATGAGAAACACCAGCATCATCATTGTTACGCCAAACGACATATCAGCTTACCCGCTACCAAATTACTTACGGTCTACGAAATCGAGGTGAACTCACCAATTCATGAAAGAATAGGTCGCCAGCAGCGAGGGACCGAACAGAAGCAGCAGTGCAGCAGAGCGGGGACGTACGTCGAGTACCAGTTGCGAGGAATGTATCGATAGGGGCAGGAGATCTCGTTCGCGAAGCAGACGATCAAATATCAGGCCGCGAGGAATCGTCTCGACGAACCATCATACAGAACTCAAAATGAACGCCACATATACGCTCGCGAAACGAAAAAGGTCTTGCACTAGTCGAGCTGTTTCGGCGACGGAGAGGTTACTGCTTCGATTGCGCTCGAATGGTTCTTCCCTGTTCGTCTCGCGTATCGGGCTGAATATACCGTTGCCGCGCGGCAAACCTGTCGGCGTCACGCAAGTCGGAGTTGCCGCCAGCCAGACGCTGAAGTTGCAGTAGAGAATCGCGGTCCAAGCTGACCACTTGCCCTCGGGAGTTGTAATAGGAAACTGTCGTCGACGCTGGGTTGAGTGCCAACAGACCCAACAATTCATTTAACGTCCCCGAGCCTATCGACTGCGTTTCACTCGATGGCGAGCCAGGCTGAGGAGTCGAAATGGGAACCATCGTTGCTGCGCGATTGGCGGGCAAGTTCGCTGGGGTCGTGGGAATGTTGTGGATCGACCTTTGCGGTTGCCGAATCGACTGATTGTTAGCCAGCATTTGATTCCCCGAATTCACGGTCGGCTGCGGCTGGTACAGTCTCTGCATCCCAACTTGTGCGAGTTGCCAGTGAACGATTGGTAACGAGGCGTAAAGCCCTTCGTTGTCCGCTTCGTCGGCGCAGTTACAAACGCCAATGAGCAGGCCGTCGTTGGTAAACAATCCGCCTCCACTACGTCCGATCTCTGGGCGCCCCGACACTTCAATGTTCGGCGGTCCTAGATATCGATTGACGGTAGTAATTTGACCACGTTCTAACGTCGGGTCCGCAC
>JBLHLE010000214.1:0-8653 GCA_047620805.1 Pirellulaceae bacterium | reverse complement strand
GTTGCGCTTATGGAAAGTGATCGTCCGTCGCGTCAAGAAACAAGCCGCGCCAGTTGATATCTACGAAGAGAGCGACATGATTATTCGCACGATTCGGGATATCGTGACGAGCGATATCGATGCGATTTATATCGACGAGCAAAAGGCTTACGAGCGGGCAAAAGAGTTTTTACAGTTGGTCATGCCTCGTCACGCCAGTCGTCTGCAGTTGTACGATGGCAAAGAGCCATTGTTTCACAAGTACAATATCGAAGATGAAATTGGCCGCATCTACAAACGCGAAGTGGCGTTGAGTGCAGGCGGATCGATTGTTATTGATCAAACAGAAGCACTTGTCGCCATCGATGTAAACAGCGGTAACTTCCGCGCCGATGATTCCGCTGAAGAGACAGCCTTTCAGCTGAATATCACCGCCGCCAAAGAGATCGCTCGGCAACTGCGACTGCGCGACTTGGGTGGCGTGATCGTCAACGACTTCATCGATATGCGGAAGGAAAAGCATCGTCGCGGAGTAGAGCGAGCCTTGCGAGACGCGATGAAACGTGATCGCGCCCGCACGAAGATATTGCGAACCAGTCCGTTTGGCTTGATCGAAATGACGCGGCAGCGTATTCGACCCAGCCTCAAACGCAGTGTCTACAAGGATTGTCCGTGCTGCAACGGAAAAGCGGTTGTGAAAACAGCCGAAAGTATGGCTATTGAGGTCGTGCGAATGTTAATGCTGGCGAGCCAACAAACTCAAGTCAAAAAAGTGACAGTGCGAGTGAACGACGAGGTCGCTTCGTACTTAAACAATCGCAAACGTCGCGAGATCACGCTGCTCGAAGAAGAAGGCGAGTTGGATGTGCAAATCTTGGGTAGCGAAGGATTGTTCCCCGAGCACCTGAAGTTGGAGTGCTTAGATGAGGATGGGCGAGAGGTTCCGCTGCCCAGCCATGCTCCGCCAGCCCAGCAACGTCACAACCCCCGTAGTGGCGACCGGAGACGGACCGAAAAGCGACCGGAAAAGCGGCCGGAAAAGAGCCGGGCTGCCGAAAAACATTAAGCAACAACAAGTTAAAGGGCCGATGCAGTAGGGCTGGCCACGAAATTAACGTGGCCTAGCCCTAAAACTTTCCCACTTTATCGAGTTTCCAGTCCTCAATTGGGCTGGCAATCCGTCGGGTTTGGGCCCTCGACTAATCATAGTTTCTCCGCTAAAATCAACGGATTACACACCAGACAAAGTGGCTACTAGTAGCCCAAGAATTTAGGTAAAGATAATGTACGCAATCATTTCTGACGGTGGACGTCAATATCGCGTGGAAGAAGGACAGACTGTAGAAGTGGATTACCGCAATGCCACCAAGGGTGCCGAAATCGAATTCGACGTCCTGGCGGTGAAGAGCGATTCCGGCTTTAAAGTTGGCCGACCTAACGTCGACGGTGCCAGCGTCAAGGCTGAAGTGCTCGGAATCACTCAAGGTGACAAGATCTACATCCAGAAGTTCCGTCGCCGCAAGAACTCCAGACGACGAACTGGCCACCGCGCCATGTTCACCCAGATTCGTATCAAGCAGATCGCGGCTGGCTAATCGCCACCTGTTACAATTAAATAGAATGACCAAAGTGTATGAGAATGCCTTGGTCATTTTTGCTGCGCTAACTGGTAGTTTTCGAGAGGAGGCTCCGCCGGCTCCGCCTCTCTGCGTGAGATAGTTCTCATGAGAAAGAAACTTCGAGTTCAAGCTCGTGCTCGCCGTCGCTTGTTTTCGTTTGTGCTCGTTTGTGCTCGTTTGTGCTCGTTTTCGTTTTGGCCCTTCACTTACTTTTTTCACTTACTTTTTTCACTGAGTAGTTTTCATGAGTCGTGCCTTGCTTGTCATCGATGTTCAAAACGAATACTTCACCGGCGCGTTACCTATCACACACCCCGCCGGCCATTTGGAGAAGATCCTCGAAGCGATGGACGCGGCCGCCGGTAAAGTGCCGATTGTTGTGATACAGCATTATTTTCCGCAGGAGATGCCGTTCTTTCAGAAGGGGACCCCTGGTTTCGATTTGCATCCCGATGTAGCTGCGCGACCGCGTGATTTGCTGGTCGAGAAAACTCTGCCCGGCAGCTTTACCGGCACGCAGCTTGAAGAGTGGTTGCGACAAGAGCAGATCGATACCGTCACGATCGCTGGCTATATGACTCATATGTGTTGCGACACAACTGCGCGGCAAGCAGTTCATCTGGGCTTTACGGTCGAGTTTCTCAAAGACGCAACTGGCACGCTCGCTCTGTCAAATGAGGCTGGGGAAGTTACCGCGGAAGAACTCCACCGCTCTATTCTATGCGCACAGCAAATGATGTTGAGCGAGGTCTTGGATGTGACGGGTTGGATTGCACGGCTGGGGTAAAGCTCAATGCGTGGATGCGGGTTATGTTGTCGAGCTTCAGGAAGATTCGGCTTAACCCGTCACCCGGAAACAACCGATTTTGAATCAATCGGTCGGGTTCCTTGGCCACATTGGATTTATGGAGATTAATCGATGGCTATTTATCTGGATGAAGAGCAGGTTGGTTCTGACGCGAATTCGGTCGCTTACCCGCACCTCGTTCTGTGTATGGGTGTGACTTGCCTGATGGGCGATGGTACTTTGGTGGGAGTGCACATTACTGCCCCGCTTACTGAGGCGGCGTCGATGGCCAATTTTCTGACGGAGATTCAGGCCAATGCAAGTGCGATGAATACGTTGTATTTGATTGGCAATACAACGATTCACTGCACTCGGGACCGACAGATGACGGTCCATGAAAACGCCCGTAGCAAAGCTGCGGCAATTGAATATGCCGGCAAAATACATACCTACGATACCGGGCACATCAAGCCGCAAGACGGTACCTTCGCTCAGATCACCACCAATGGCGCCGACCAGAAGTGCACTATCGTCTATAAACGCAACGAGAAGATGGCGTACGCTAAAGGCGAGGCGCCGCGCAATGAGCGCGGGTATCAATGTGGTGTGGCTCCGACTATTGGTCACTCGCTTGTCGTAGGTGCAACGACGATGCATACGGCGAGTCACTTTTGGCACATGACGGATACGACGGTGACGTAAGAAACCCCGCTTCGTGTCCGACTCTATCTGCGCGAATCGCAGTACGAGCTGTTGCCGAACGCTGGTATCAAGACGTTTTAAACGACGGCCTCACATATCTGATTAAAAGGTAGGCCGATCGTGATCGGCTGTTCCGGTGGTGTCGCTTGCGGAGTTGTGATGCCGCTGACCGGTCTTGCTACTCGGGCTGATGTGTATTCGGACCGCCACGCACATAACTTCTCGCGTCCCATTTCGGAAATCGCCCGCGCACATTTGTCTTGCCCAAACTTTACAACTAATCGAAAAGAACATAAACAAACATTGTTGTCGCTCCGTAAAAACCGCCCGGTCCTGCCGCTAACTGCCGGAGAATTTAATGTCATGGTGGAGTTCCATCCCGCCGCTTTGGATAGCGATGGTTAGCGACTAAACAAATCATCTATCACCAGGCAGCGAGCAGGATACGCCTCAAAACTGTCCGCAATCGGATTACCGACTACAAGTCCTTGTTTTCTTGTGACTTTCAGGAATTCAGCTGCGGTGACTACGCGGCGTTTGGTGCAATTGGCCGTTCGGTCCCACAGGCCGCTGGAAGGGACATGAAAAGGGACCGATGCCAATCGCTCCGTTGTCCTCGCATTACCTGACAAGCAAAGTCCGCTAAGTTCCTTCGTGTTCAGAAAAATCCATTGGGGAGACGTTGATAGTCGATTCATCGAAGCGGAAGTAGTGCCCTGTGGGAACGAAGTTGGTATTTGTTCGGATTCTTGCAACCGACCTCCTCGTGCCCGAGGTGGGCTCCTAACGCATTCTTAACATGCCGAGCGAACGCAACTGCCGAATTCCAATCCGCCTTGTTTGCACGCTCTTGTGGGGGTTCCTCGACGCGTCACGTTCCCAGCGCAGAGTGGGGCGATGTTGGAGCGAATGGTCTCGTACGAGCGGAGCCCTTGAAATTGCGGTCTTCGAAAAACCGACGGCCGTTTGGTGTGCTGGAGGGAACTATCATTAGCCCACCAGATCGGCTGTGATCCAAACCAAACCAACTGTCGAACATTTCATTTCGCCTTTTTGCCCCCCCTATTTTTCCTCCTCTTATGTGAGTTACCAAAGGGCTGACATTGTTAGGAGATTTTGATTGGCAAAAATTTTTTTACAATTTTTTCGCCCCAACCAGAGGTCCCCCAAGGGGCTTCGCAAATCGCACTCAAACCCAAGCAGAAACCGGAGTTGCCCTTCGATGCTGGCGCCGCTATGCTAGCTGGCGGTGTTGGAGACGAAATCCTGTAAGTACTTATTGTGAAACCGTTTGGAGATTTATAACAGGAAGTGATTGACTGCATCCACCAAATGTGTACACTTCTCCTTCGCACTAAATGTTGTGGCTGATTTTTGCCGAGGCACAACATATGGTAGTAGTGCGAGCGTTAATGGTTACTCTGGGGGAGTATCATATTTCTCCGAACCGCACCGAAATAATTTAAGGTCGAAATGGAGCCCGACCTGATATTATAATGTACAAGCGTATACTTGTGCTTCTATCAGGAATCCAGAGTTCGACGGAATGAAACAGCAAGCAGAAGGAGCTGATCGTATGGCTAGTGTTGGCATGCAGCGTCCGCAGGGACCGTCTTCAAATTCAAGTGATGAAACCCGAGTTGGTTTGAAATTTGAGCCCACTTTTTGCCCACAAGATGCCGCGGACCCGTTTGATACAGTGGATTGGGAACTCCGTTCTGCTGCAATTAAAGACGAGGACGGCAAAGTACTGTTCGAGCAAACCGATTGCGAGATCCCAGCGACTTGGAGCCAGTTGGCGACTAATGTCGTTGTGAGCAAGTATTTTTATGGTGAAAACGGTACATCCGAGCGTGAAAACAGCGTTCGTCAATTGATTCATCGCGTCAGTCGCACAATCACGGATTGGGGTTTGGCGGACGGCTATTTTGATAGCGCCGAAGACGCAGAGACTTATTACCGTGAACTGACTTGGTTGTGCTTGCATCAGCACGGCGCGTTCAATTCACCCGTATGGTTCAACGTCGGGTTGTTCCACCAATACGGTGTTGCGGGCGACAAGTGCAATTGGCACTTCAACAAAGAGACTGGCGAAATTCAGCAACCCGATAATCCTTACGAGTACCCACAAGGTTCGGCGTGTTTCATCCAAAGCGTGGGTGACAACATGGAAGACATCATGCGTTTGGCGACGAGCGAAGCGATGTTGTTCAAGTTTGGTTCGGGAACTGGTACTGATCTGTCGACGATTCGTTCGCACCGCGAGAGGCTTTCGGGTGGCGGAAGGCCCTCTGGGCCGTTGTCGTTCATGCGGGTTTACGACCAAATCGCTGCAGTCGTCAAATCTGGTGGTAAGACTCGTCGCGCTGCGAAGATGCAGTCACTGAAGGTCTGGCACCCAGATATCATGGAATTCATTGAATGTAAGTGGAAAGAAGAGCAGAAAGCTCACGTCTTGATTGAGAAGGGTGGCTACGAGTCAAACTTCAACGGCGAAGCTTACAGTTCAATTCTGTTCCAAAACGCCAACCTTTCGGTTCGCGTGACCGATGAGTACATGGATACGGTCGCGTGCGACGGAAACTGGCAGACTCGTTGCGTAGTCGATTCAGTTGATGGCAACCCGCCGGTTTATCGAGCTCGCGAAATTCTCAAACGCATGGCCGAATGTGCTTGGCATTGTGGCGATCCGGGCGTTCAATACGACACGACCATTAACCGTTGGCACACTTGTCCCAACAGCGGTCGCATCAATGCCAGTAATCCTTGCTCGGAATACATGTTCCTGGATGACACCGCGTGCAACTTGGCCAGCATTAACTTGATGAAGTTCCGCGGAGCGGACGGCTCGTTTGACGACGTGAATTTCCAGAAAGCTTGCCGGATCTACCTTGTCGCTCAAGAGATCTTGGTCGATCGCGCCAGTTATCCAACGGACCGCATCGCAGCCAACAGTCATCGCTATCGCCCGCTCGGTCTGGGTTACTCCAATCTTGGCAGTTTGATCATGTCCAGTGGCATGGCCTACGACTCGGACGCTTCTACTGGTCTTTGTGGCTCGATTACGTCTTTGTTGCACGGTACCGCGAATCTTACGAGTGCCGAGTTGTCGGGAGTCGTTGGTCCATTTGAGGGCTACGAGTCGAACAAAGAGCCATTCCATCGCGTGATGAAGATGCACCGCGACGCCGTCGAGCAAATCAACGACGCGGGTCCGGGTTATCTCAAAAACGCCGCTCGCAAAGTTTGGGATCAAGTTTTGGAGAACGGTCGACAGACTGGATTCCGTAACGCTCAAGCGACTGTGTTGGCTCCAACTGGCACGATTAGCTTTATGATGGACTGCGATACAACCGGTATCGAGCCCGATATCGCGTTGGTCAAGTACAAGCAACTCGCCGGTGGCGGTATGTTGAAGATCATTAACAACACTGTTCCGCTCGGTCTGAAGACGTTGGGTTACGACGCTCGACAGATCAAAGCGATTGTTGAATATGTCGATGCCAACGATACGATCGAAGGTGCTCCCGAACTGAATGCGGAACACCTGTCAGTATTTGATTGTGCGTTCAAGCCAGCCAATGGCGTTCGCAGCATCGCTTGGCGAGCACATGTGAGGATGATGGCTGCCGCTCAGCCATTCCTTTCCGGTGCCATCTCCAAGACAGTCAACATGCCTGCCGATACGACTCCCGAAGAAATCGCGGAAGCGTACACTTGGGGTTGGGAGCTGGGCTTAAAGGCACTCGCGATTTATCGCGATGGTTCCAAGCAAAGCCAGCCTCTCAATACGCAGTCGGAAGGCGACAAGAAGAAGGACAAAGAACAAGTAGCCAAACCTCGTCGCGAACGTCTTCCAGACACGCGACAATCGTTGACTCACAAGTTTAACGTCGGTGGTCACGAAGGCTATATTAATGTGGGTCTCTATCCCGATGGTCGTCCTGGTGAGCTGTTCATCACGATGGCTAAAGAGGGAAGTACAATCGGTGGTCTGATGGATTGCTTTGGCACCGCGGTCTCGATGAGCCTGCAGTACGGCGTTCCGTTGGAAGTTCTGGTTAACAAGTTCTCGCACACGCGTTTTGAACCGATGGGTTACACACACAACCCTGACATTCGAATCGCGAAGAGTGTGGTCGACTACATTTTCCGTTGGATGGCTATGTCATTCCTCGCGGGATATAAAGAAGCTCAAAATGGCACTTTAGGAAAGTCGGAATCCGAATTTGCTGAAGAATCGATTGTTGCAATAAACGACTCGATGCGAGTGGCTTCAACTAATATCGAAAGCGGTGCCAGTCAGGCGGACGAGACGATCGATCTGACGGTGCTTGAGCGAGCTGGTATTATTTCCGCCAATATGCCGAAAGGTGCCGACGACGGTCAAGGTGCTCAATTCGCTCGTTTCCAAAGCGATGCTCCCAGTTGCGATAACTGTGGGGCAATCACAGTCCGAAACGGTAATTGCTACCTGTGCCACAATTGTGGAAATAGTATGGGCTGCTCGTAACGGATTGCTCGTAACGGATTGGTGGTTGGATGCCACCGAACGACCTTCCGCGACCTGTCTAGTAATACAACAACGCCGCTGTTCCTTGGGACTGCGGCGTTGCTTTTTGCGTCCCCAATGAAACGCCGCCCAATTCGCGTTATTGGAGTCGAGTTATTGGAGTCGTACTTTGGGAAGAGTCCAGCGACCTTATCTCTCGCATATTAGAGCGACTTCGGGCCCTAGGTAGGTTCTTCTAAGTATTTCAACGTTAGAGAGTTACGTGCGAACTCGCTGCACAACTTCGAAGTTGCTGAGTCGCAAACATACAAAATCGTTCCGCTATTTGTCAGCGACTGATAAAGTACATCTGCCGACTCACTTAATTGTTCGATAGCCGACGAAGGATTCTTAGTTTTGCCCCGTCCCTATTCAAAACGACGCCCGTCGCTCGAACCCCTTGAGCACCGGAATCTACTTGCGACACTACCCGCTTGTTTCGCGACAGACGACTGCACGCTGCGCGAGTATCCGGACGTTAACGATGACGGGAATGTGAGTCCGATCGATGTGTTGCTGCTAGTGAACTACATTAACAAGCATGGAAGTGGCGCGCCAGCTCCTGAAAATCCACCTCCATTTGTAGATCTCAATGACGATGGTTTTGTTACGCCCAGCGATGCGATGATTATCGTCAACTTTCTGAATGGGTCGCCGTCGCAGGGTGAATCGACAGCGGCTCGTGTCGCTCCATCTAGTGTCGCTCCATCTAGTGTCGCTCCATCTAGTGTCGCTCCATCTAGTGTCGCTCCATCTAGTGTCGCTCCATCTAGTGAGAAGGCGTCGGGTGAATCAATTCTTTCTTCCAGTGAGCCCTTGTCGCGCGAGGAAATTTTCCGCACTTCCCATTCGACCGAACTTATTGTCGAAACGGAGCTGCCGATATTAGACCTGTTGAGCGGCAGGCGAGACGACGAAGATTGCCTTGATTGCCAAGACAGTTTGGCGGAGGACGCAGATAGTGAGTTGCTTGCAGGGGTGCTGACCACTCACTGGATGGCTGACGACATTAAC
>JBLHLE010000213.1:0-8673 GCA_047620805.1 Pirellulaceae bacterium | reverse complement strand
TGGGGGTAACTTGCACGCGAGCTGCCCCCGCCGCAGAAGATAACCTGCAATCGATGTGCCAAACCGAAGGTCGAACTCGAGTTGCTAGAGGGGCACTACCGGTGTTAGCGTCGATTCAAGCGGATGAGTAGCCAAATTGAGCAACGCTTTTCTTCGAGACGTGAATTCGTGGGTCGTTATTCACGTCCCAGCTACCATCGATTTGCACATATTTGTCGAAATTGGGTCAATTTGTCACATGCTTCAGCGAGCACAGTTTCGCAAAAAGTAGGCCAGTGGTTCGTCCAGCGACCGCTGCTGGTATGTGTCAGCGGAACTTGCTCCACCTCGCGTCTTTTCCTCAGCGATTCTGCCGACGTTGGTGGCGTCACTGAGATCTACTAATGCTTGTAGTCAATTCCCACCATTCAGTCTCGAGCCGCGTGGGCTGTGCAAAATTGGGCGTTCCAGGCGCCAACCGCAGTATCCCAAGCTGACCGTTTCTGTTCCGGAGAGCTTGTTGTTCCCGAGAGTCTGTTGTTCCCGAGAGTCTGTTGTTCCCGAGAGTCTGTTGTTCCGGAGAGTCTGTTGTTCCGGAGAGTCTGTTGTTCCGGAGAGTCTGTTGTTCCGGAGAGTCTGTTGTTCCCGAGAGTCTGTTGTTTCGGATAAATCCTAAACGAGGCGGCGCTAATCCGAACTTCGCCGCATTTCAATCAAAGACTCGGGGACACGGCATCTTTTCTCCAAAAACGTTTGGAAAGTTGATGACTGTAGTAAAAACACCGACTAAATAGGATTTTGTCTTGCAACAGAATCGCGGGACGGGGATATTAAAAAGTAAAGCAACCTGAAGCTCGTCGCGAAGTTCGGCCGTTCGGTCATTCAAATTCGAACCGCAGATGAGATTACTTACTCACTCGTATCATTATTTTCGATTCATTAGTTCAATTCTGCAGCTTCAATATTGCAGCCTCGATATTGTCATGCGCCTCGCAGCTGTAGCGTCGTACATATTTGTGCGCCCAGCCTATTCAATCAAGGACGCCTCCTAATGATCTCCTCTAAATCCAAGACATCCGCACGGGCTTCGCAAACCAAATCAACTCGGGCACGTCGGCAAAAACGACAACGCCGCAATCTTCAACTTGAGTCGCTCGAAACGCGGCAGCTTTTGGCGGCAGGAGATATTGCGATCTTTCACGTCGGATCGTTTGCTGGAGAGGATCTCGCAGGCGGGACGGATCCGGGCGCTGACATCGATAGTCTTCCCGGCCCCGACTTTATTCACGACTTTGATCCAACGGCGGTGCGTTCAAGCGGTGCTCATATCCTGCAGGCCAACAATCAGGACATAGCGTTGGAGGCCGGTCACCACCTAGTGATTTACAATACTCGCTTCGACAAGCAACCTGATTTTGCTGGAAATGAAAACCGATCGGAAATTCAGACGAATTTGAATTTGAACGGCGTCGACCTGGCGGCCGGTTTTGCGCAAGGATTTGACCGTGAGTTTTCTGATGCACGAGAGGCCATCATTTCGGGCGGGTCGATCATTGACGTTCAAAGCAGCGGTGATCTCCTCAAACTCAAATCATTTCGCACGGATGCCGACACGAATCCTTCGGTGCGAGTGAACGACAACACGGGCATCCAGCTCCTCAAGCTCAACGACAGCGACGATTTCCTGATCCTCAGCGGCGATACGGGCCCGCGATCGGCTGGCGATCAAGCGGTGACGACTGGTTTCCAGGCGGTCGACTTTGGTGTCTCCCAAGAGGCGGATATGGGTTCGTTCGGACACAGTACATCGACGAATCCCGGAGACATTACACTCAAGACAGCAGGCCACTACCTGGTGTTCGCCAACACGTACGGTTATGGCGCCACCAGCCGAGTGGGAATGCTGCAGCGGCTGACGCTTGATGGCACTCGAATCGATGGCTCCGAAAGCTACGTCTATTTGCGCGGCAACGACGTCGACCAAAACACGGACGAAGGCGCCGCCACCATCGGCATGATCGTCGAGACATCTTCCGCAAACCAAATTCTTAACGTGCAAGTCCGGGGCGAAACTGACCGAACCGTCCGAATTGATGGCGCGAGAACGGCGGTTACGATTGTCAAGCTTGACGACGCTGGTGACTATGTTCGCTTGGTAGACACAAGTAACGATCAAAACATCAATTCGACCAGGGATATCGACTTCGACGATGCTGGCTCGCAAGTGGAATTGGATGCTGCCGCTTTTTCGCACAGCATTTCGACGAATTCCAGTCGCATTGGCGTTACTCAAGACGATGACTATCTGTTTTTTGCTTCGCAATACGACACCAACGGCGGCGCAACGCGAGGCGTTTACAATCAACGGTGGGAAAAGAATGACGATGGGCAACCATTTCAGTATGGACAAACTGGCGCATACAATCGCAATCAAGGAGGCCAGTCCGACCAACTTGGAAACTGGTCTGGGCTGCTCGTTGATCTGAACGGCGGTGAATTCATCCAAGCCACGTCTCGCGCCGTGGGCGTGGCCGGGACGAATAACGCCAATCGATTAGGCCTGCAAGGCGTCCGCATCTCGACGATATTCGGACGATCTCCCGTAATTGATAATGTTACTGGGGATACGACGATCTATATCCCCGCCAGCGGTCCACAACTGCTCGACCAACCCGGACCCGGCGACGCCTTGGTAACCGATGACCAGGCGGACTTCAACGGCGGTAGCTTGACAGTTAGCTTCGCCGCCGGAGGCGAGGCCACCGACGCCCTGACAATCGACAACGCTGCCGCGAACAACGGCAGTAACGCGATAACAGTCGCAGCTGGCACGGTCAGTCACAACGGCTTGGCGATTGGCACAATTAGCGGTGGTGGCAGTGGTACTCCGCTGGTCATTACTTTCACATCGACCGACGCGACGCCCGCCGCAGCCTCCGACCTGATTCAATCGATCCTCTACGAAGATGGTGGCGACGCTGCTGCGAATGTCAATAAGGACGTCGAGTTCGCGTTGAACGATGGCGTTTCCGCGGCGACAATCGTGACTAGCAATGTGTCGCTTGCCCGACTGCTCGGACCCGAAACCCTTCATGTTTGGGACGGCAATGCTGATTCAGATGGCGACGGTGTCAGCTGGAATGATCCGCTGAACTGGGTTGCCGATATCGTGCCCGATGCCAATGACGTTGCCGTATTTAACAACACGGGCAGCGGATTCCCCGCTGTGGATCTCGGAGCCGCAGTGCGGTTCATTGGCGGCCTGGCATTGGATGCCGGCGGGTATACGATCGAAAACGGCACGCTCCTGATTGTAAATTCGAGTGCCACAACCGGTGTGTTAACTCAGGACGCCGCCGTTAGCGGTTCCACAAACTCCGTCGCGGCTCGAATCAACTCACCAACGCTGTCTGCAATACTAAATGGCGGAACGCTAGAGCTGACGGACACGACGAATAACATCGGCCCTACTGGCTCCTTTATCGTTAACGAGGGCTCTAGTTTACGTGCGGAGGTAGATCTCACAAGCAGTGCTCTGGGTGAGGCGGAGGTTACAGTAAATGGTCCCATAACCCCTCCCGTCGTCAGCAGCGACGTTAATATCTCGATCTTTCAGGCCGCAACGGCAGGAGAGGTTCTCACCGGTGGTACCAATACGAATACTCCCGGCCCCGATTTCATCCAAGATTTTGATACTACGGTCCGAGCGGATGGTGCGCACACGCTGCAGCCGGGTGGTCAGGATATCGCGTTGGATTCCGGACATCATCTTGTAATCTACAATTCGCGATTTAATAAAGGTGCCGGCGGTACGGAAGACCGGTCGCAGGTTCAAACCAACTTCAACCTCGACGGTACCGATCTATCAACCGGTTGGTCGAATGGTTTTATTCGTCTGCAAGAAGGGCAGAACGAGACGATTACCGCAGGCGGAGCGATTATCGATGTCCAAAACGATGGCGATCTACTTCAATTGCAATCGTTCCGAACCGATACGGATACCAACGCCACGACGCGGGCCAACGGCGAAAGCGCAATTCAACTCGTTAAGCTCGACGATTCATGGGACTATCTGAGCCTAAGCGGCAATGACGGCGCCGGCCCCGATCAGATTATCCCCAACAGCACGTCGGCTTTCACTGCGGTGAATTACACCGCATCGCAGGAAGCCGATGCCGGTTCGTTCGGGCACAACACCGCAACCAACCCCGCAGATATCACGCTCAATACCGCGGGCCACTACCTCGTCATGGCCAACACCTACGCCTATGGCGCTTCCAGCAGAGAGTCTATTCTGCAGCGATTGACCTTGGATGGCGCGATGGTCGCAGGTTCCCAAACTAGCGTTTACCTTCGCGGCAACGACATCAACCAACTCACCGACGAAGGCGCCGCCTCGATTGGAATGATTATTGAGACGACCGGGGCCAATCAGATTCTCAATGTCGAGATCACGCAAGACGTCGGTCGCACCGGCATGAGCATCGACGGCGACAGAACCGGATTAACGATTGTCAAGCTTCCCGATGGCGGCGATTACATTCGTCTATTAGACACCAGCAACAATCAAAATATCAACTCGACGCGGGAGCTCAACTTCGATGACGCCGGTTCCGAGTTGGAAATCGACGGCTCATTTACCCATTCGAACCCCAGCCAGATCGCCGCGAATGCGAGCGGTGATTATCTGTTCTTCGCTTCGCAGTACGATGTCGACGACGGTGCCGCTCGCGGATTCTATAACCAGCGTTGGGAAAAAAATAACGGGACTCCGTTTGCATACGGTCAAACCGGTCGGTATTCGCGCAGCACGGGCGGTGCAGATCAATTCGGCAACTGGTCCGGTCTGTTGGTCGACTTGGACGGGGGAGATTTTGTTCAGGCCACCACTCGCGTGTTAGGCAATGCCGGCACCAACAATGCCAACACGCTCGGATTGCAGGGAGTGTCGCTGACATCGTTCTTCACGTCCCAGCCCGAGGGGTTGGAGTTGTTCTCGACATCCGGCAATCCCACGGTAAATCTGACAAACAATGTCACGGCCACAGACCGAGCTACGATCCTGCTGACGGGAATCACTTCCGCCAGCTTGGGCGACCTGACAACCGTTGGCGGAGCCTTCTTAACGGTCGAGTCGAATAACGGGGCCACTTTAGAATTCCGCGGCGATGCCGGCAGCGGCGTGGATATCTCTGGAACTGGCGATGGCGTACTTGGCGGCGTTGCAGAAACGACAATCAACCCAACTAACGACACCACCTTGGCTCTCAATAATGTGGACTCAAACGCCGACGTTCAAATCGTAGGTACTGGTGTTGTCGAATTGTCTGGCCCCAACGTCAACAACGATGCGACATGGTTCGTCGAAGGTGGGACGCTGAGCGTGGCGGACGATTTAGGATTCGGAAATAATCCCTCACCCGTTGTCGATTCGGGAACATTGCTTCTAGATGGCGTCGATCTACCGGTGGGTGCGACGATTGTTCTCCGCGGAGGTACGCTGACCAACGACGGTGACAGCAGTGTTGACATCGTCAATCTCGAGGCGGATTCTGAAATTGACAGTACTAGCGGAACGCTTACGATTTCTGAGATCAATACCATCGACGACGATCCTATCGTGGCCGATGCTGTTCCGGCGACTGTCGGATACGCGGTCACCTTTTCCGGAGCCGCCGCTACGATCGTCACAGGCGCAATTGGAAACAGTGTTGCATTGCCAGCCGCCGCTCCCGGCAGCGTAGTTCAGGATGGCAACGGCGATGTCACGTTAAGCGGCGTCAGCAATTACGACGGCGCGACCTCGATTGTCGACGGAACACTCATATTGCTTGGCCCAAACGGAAACCTCGGCGATGATTTTACAGGTACGACGGTAACGGCGGGCGCCGCCCTGCAATTGGAAGGGGGCGTTAGCGTGCCAACGGAGCTGATCAGCATTTTCGGTACTGGCGATGGAGCCGGCAACGGTGCTCTTCGCAATGAATCGGGAACAAACAGCGTCGGTAACTTGGACTTGGCAGGCGATGCTGACATCCGCGTCGTTGCCGATACGTTGAACATCATGGGAACGGTCGATTTGGACAACGAGCTAACTTTCCGCGGAGCAGCGACGGCCAACATCACCGCGCAGGTCACGGGCAACGGCGGCGATATAATTAAATTCGGCTCTGGCGTCGTGGCTTTAACCAACAGCGCGAATGACTTTGACGGCGACATAGACGTCCGAGACGGTACGCTGCGAATCACCAGCGACGGCACGCTGGGAAATGCGACGGGCACAACGACGGTCAGCGATGCCGGCAACCAGAACACGACGCTGGAGTTTTCCGGCGCATTTGACTACACCGATGCGGAAACGATATTGTTTGTTGGCCCCGGCGATAACAACGGCGGCGCGTTGCGAAATGACAACGGCGATACTACGATCGGTCCCAACGTAGCGCTGTTCACGACCGGCGATGCCACAATCTTCAATGCGGCTGCCAACAGCATATTCACTATCGACGCCGATGTCAGTTCGCTGTTCGCGCTGACCGTCGATGGATCAGGCGACACCGTTATTAGTGGTGATGTTAGCACTCTGGACCTCTCGGGTGTGGCGCCAATTGTAGCCAACTATTCCGATGTGATTGCATCGTTGGACAACGTTGAAGGGTATTGGGAGTTTGAGGATGCGGTGACCACCGATTCTTCGGCGAACAACCGCAACGGAACATTGACTGGAAGCCTTGCGACGGGCAACCCCGTGGCTGGGCAAGTCGGGGATTCGATCGAGTTCACCACAAACACCGATCACGTGGTAGTGACAGGCTACAAAGGAATCACGGGCGCCGCAGCGCGGTCGATGGCCGCTTGGGTCAGATTCGAGGGAACGGATAACAACCAGGGAATCATGCACTGGGGAACCAATCTAACCGGTCAGAAATGGACCTTCCGCGTACAGGACACTGACGGTCAGGCTGGCGCGATCCGGGTCGAAGTCAACGGCTCGGCGATCGTCGGCAACGTAGATATTCGCGACGGTCAGTGGCATCACGTGGCAGCCGTGCTAGAACCTGGATCTGTTTCCGCAGGCTCGACAATCGAAGATATTCGCCTCTATGTCGACGGTCAAATTGACGCTGGTGTGCGGCCCGGTGACCCGACTCCCAGCGCGGTTGTGGGTAACGCCAATCTGGCGATCAATACGGCCAGCGTTAACGATGTTCGGATCGGCTTGAACGAATCGACCAGCGACTGGGAAGGCGGGATCGATGAACCCGCGATCTTCAGCGACGCGATCACTGGCGGCGAAATTGCGGCAATGCACGCGAGTGGTCGGTTTGGTGGCACAAGCATTATCAAGAACGGCGCGGGACAACTCACACTAAGCGGCACCAATACTTTTCTTGGCGAGACCGACGTCAACGAGGGCGTCGTAATCGCCACCAATAGCAGTTCGCTCGGGTCTGTTTTGGGCGGTGGCGGAATGGAACTCTCCGCCGGAACGATTGTCGCAGATGGTGCGACATTGGCGCTGGACGGTAGCGGCGGTGCACTTCTCATCACGGAGTCGCTGGCACTCAGCGGCAACGGTACTACAATTGACGTCGATGGCGACCATGCCGATGACATTACCCCAGCCATTGGCGCGTTGGTTAGCTTCGGTGGCGACAACGAAGTTATTGGCTCCATTACCGCGACTGGCAGCGAAATTGGGATCGGCACTGCAGATAATGTTTTGACGATCACCAGCGACGTCGATCTGAGTTTCGCGAAAGTTGCCTTTTCCGGCGGCGGCGATTCGGTTGTCAACGGAGACATTAGCGGTGTTGGCGGCTTTGACTATGCCACCCAACTCCTGGGTCTGGGCCCCGACGCCTATTGGCAATTTGAGGACGCGTCTGGCAGTACCACCGCAACCGATTCATCGCCGAACGGTCACGACGGTGATGTGGCAGCTCCGATCGCCGTCAGCAATCCTGTTGCTGGCATAGTCGGAAATGCGTTCGATTTTGATAACACGAACAACGCCATCACGGCGACCGGCTACCAGGGCGTCACCGGCACTGCCGCTCGAACTATCTCCGCATTTGTGAAGGTCGAGGGTACCGACGCGAACCAGAGCTTCATGCATTGGGGCACCAATGTCGGAGGCCAAAAATGGACATTCCGAATTCAAGATGGTAATGGCAGTATTGATGGCAACCTCCGGCTTGAAGTCAATGGCGGATTTATAACTGGAACCACGGACATCCGGGATGGTCAATGGCACCACGTCGCCATGGTCTTCGACCCGGGATCGGTCTCCGGCGCATCGGAAGTGGAAGACATTCGACTTTATGTCGATGGTGCACTCGATGCGGGCGTGGGGACTGGCACGCCGCCGAACGCTATCACCAACCGCGCTATAAACACGGCGTCGGGCAATGACGTGCGAATTGGTTTGGACGAAGGAACGCGTGACTGGGAAGGTCTGGTCGACGAGGCAGCCATTTTCGCCCGCGCTTTGTCTCCCAGCGAGGTTTTTGCCCTCGCTCAAATCAGCCCCGACAACCAACTCATGAAAATGGGAAGCGGAATGTTGACTCTGGCTGGCGACAACAGCTACGACGGCGCGACAACGGTGATGGCAGGCGCACTCAATGTGCAGTCCAATACGGCCTTGGGAACGATCGACTCCGGTACGACCGTCGCCGCCGGCGCCACGCT
>JBLHLE010000212.1:0-8676 GCA_047620805.1 Pirellulaceae bacterium | reverse complement strand
AATAAGTAAGTGAGCTTAGCTGAACATCTGGCGTGAACTTTATTTCACTTCTAGTAACAAGCTTTCGGAGTGACTGTTAAATTCCGGGGCGTACATACATTGGATAGCGGCGATCCCGGTTTGGTAGCGTCCGCGGAGTTGAACTCGCGTCGAATACTCGAAAACGTAAGTGCCTTTTGGCAAGTAGTCGATAAAGAAATGGCTGGCCGTGTCGCGAGTCGATTCGTAATAAGCCAAGCCGTCTTGATACTTATATTTCGACAGCACGTTCACCGGTTCCGTGCCACTTCCACGATAGTCCTTCAAGTGGATGTATTCCATATCGCGATCGGTTTGGAGCACGATTCGTACAACCAGCTCGTCGCCGACTTCGACCGGGCCGGCAACCGCATGCAAAACGGGCCCCTTCTTGCTGTGCTGCTTTGTGTAAAGCTGTTTAGTCAACTTCAGTGGTGTGCCTTGATGCGGGGTAATTTTGCTCATGTCTTCCAGGTATTGCCAATGCACGCTGCCCCAGGCGACGCCAGCGTCGATTTTCTTTACGGTAATCTTGCCTTGCTGCGGTTTGATTTCGCCGCGAGTGAATCGCTGTTCGTAAAAGCCCGTTCCGGCTTCGACGTTTTCCGGCTTGATCACCTGGCCTCCTAACGAAACTTCAACAAGTGCGTCGGACGCCAGCAAATCGCTGCCACGCAGCAGTAAAGCGTAAACGGCATCGGCAGTGGCCTTCGTCGTCTTCCAATCTTGTGTTTGTTTTTGTTTGAGTAGCCAAACTTTGCAGTCCTCTACGGCAACTTGATCGTTCATCACTTCGTCGAACGCTTCGATCATCATGGCTTGCGTTTCGATCGGAGCTCGATACCACCACCACGATAGTTCCGTGTCGCGCCAGAACATGCCAAGTTCCTCATCGCTGACGGAACGTTCTTTGATTGAAGCCATGATGCCTTTGGCTGCTTCAATATCACCGAAGCGTTTCAACGCTACGGCCAAATGGCCTTGCGACTGCCTGACTCCGAGATCGAGCCAGTGCTTTTTGGCTTGGCTGAGCCAGTAGTTGACCGCTGTCTTATGGGCGTCAGCGACGGCTTGGTCTTCCAGAAAGAAGCTGCGGCCATACAGGTAAAAGGCGATTGTCGTGGAAAGATTGTTCTCGTCGCGGCGATCGGCTGGAATCTGATCGTAAATCTTGGTGACCCAGGCGTCCAACCTCGTCAGCGATTTGACAGCTGGGGCCGTGTCGACTTTCACGCCCAAATGCCGCAGGCGGCCAAATCCGGTGGTGATGTAAAGCGTGATGTAATCGTTAGACGGTCCCCCTGGAAACCAGGGCCACGCGCCGTCGGCCAATTGTTGTTGAGACAGTTTGCTCAGCAGCCGCGAGGTTTCTTCGTTGAGTCGGTTGTCGTCGAACAGAATGCCAACATTGCGCCGCGCCTGGCTTTCAGCTTGTGCCTGTCGAAGCCACGGCGTCTCCTCGAGCATCACGGACTTGAGGTCGTTGTTCTTTTCCAGCGGACTATCCAACGCCGGCGTCGCCCGCCATTGTTCAAACACCCGATGGATTTTTGGGTCACTGCTGGCGATATGTCGAGCCAGCGAGTTGGCGTATAAGCGGTTGAAGGTCTGCTCTGTGCATTCGTGAGGAAATTCCATCAAGTACGGCAACGCCATTACAGCGTACCAGGAAGGATTGGAAACCATCTGAACGGTCAGCGATTGATGCTGGAGCGTCTTCGACTTGCCCGCTTCGCTGAGTTTCGTGAAATCAAAGTTCTTCGTTTGTTTGCCGCGGATGGGGAGTGGTAGCGATTCGGTGACCAGTATTCGCCGCGACAAGACCGGTAGAAACCCTTCTTCGCCGTCGGACAACTTGCCCGTCGAGCCGACGGCCTTGTAGGTGAGAAAGCCGAGATCGTCAGGTATTGTCAGACGCCACGCCAACGACTTCGATTCGCCCGCCGCAATATCGAATGCAAGGTCGCGATCGACATTGGCCAGCAGATCGTCCACCGGTTTGGTCGTGCGAGCATCGGAAAAAGCCAAGCGGACTTTGCCGGTTTGACGAGTCGGCGATTGGTTACTGACCTTCACCGTAAATTCCAACACGTCCCCTTCGCGAACGAACCGTGGTGCATTGGGTTGAACCATCAGATCCTTGGCGGTGACGACTTTGTCGGTTAACAGTCCGCCCCGCAATTCGCTATCGTGGGCGAATCCCAAGAATTTCCATTCGGTCAGCGCTTCGGGCATCGTAAATTCAAGTTTCACAACGCCGTCTTCACCTGCGAGCAGATGTGGAAAGAAGAAGGCCGTTTCATTGAGATTCTTACGAGCTGACACTTTGCTCAGGTCGGGACCGGGCGCTGCGCCCCCACCTTCGACTGCCGCATCTCCGGGTTTGCCGTCGGCACTTCGCAAGGCCTGCAGCGCATCACGGTCGCTCTTGTCCGCGCCTTTGGCGCGCTCCTGCAACCCGCGCTGAGCAGCTTGTGGTACGCCAGCTAATAGTGCATTTTGATTTCGTCGGGATTGATGCGAGTAAAAGTTACCAATGATGTCGTGCGGAAAACTGCGGTACGTCAGTGAGCCGTCCCGTTGGTTCAGTCGCCACGAGCTGTAGAGATACTGAAAGTTTTTCCGTTGGTTTTCAAACTGCGAGGAGACGGACGAGTAATCTTGTCGAAACACTCCGAAGCCACTGGCCCAGTTGTGCGGCTGATAGGCGTCGAGCGACGCATCGTACATGCCCGCTACTAACTCAGCTACTGCGCTGTTCGCATCTGGCCCGCTAATGACAGCCGTCCAAGTTTCTTTTTGTGCGGGCTCGAGCTTGGAGACAAAATGCTCCCATTTGACTGTCAGATTCTTATTAGTCCACGGCACTTCGATACGTTGCGAGTGCAAGTACGCGCGGTTTTCGCGGACAGTCGTCGTGCGGAACGTAAAGCCACCTCGCATTTTTTCGTCAACGACTTGTTTGACGGCAACCTGCGTTGTACCAGCAGGGGTCCAGAAACTTTGCAGTAACTTGCCGCGGTGTTCGATTTCGACATAAGCCCGCGCAGTGTTGTAGCCGCTTCCCCAGAGTCCAAGGAATTCTTCGCCTGGTTCGACAGTCGACACTGGAGAGGCGACGAGGTGTGGGATTTTCAAGTTGAGTTTTTTGGCGTTGGGATCGAGGACTCGCAACGGCAACTCGGCCGTTACTGACTTGCCAAAACGGTCGCGAGTCTCAAACTTTGCGCGGAAAAAGCCAGGGGGTAATTTGGCGAGCAGATTCGCATTACCAGCGGCATCGGTCTTTAGCGTTTCGTCGACGATTAGATTACCCAGCGGCCAAGAGTCTGGATTGGACGGATCGGGTTTCGGCGCCGCAGCCAGATTGATGTTGCCTCGTAGATATGCGGAGTAATTCCGACCGGCCAACGCCGCGCGATGGACATTTCGAGGCTGTTTGACTGCATAAATCTTCACTGTCCCTTGAGCCGTTTGGCCTTCGCCGTCGAGCGTCGTAGTGCGGACGCCAATTTTCACAGGTTTATCATTGGCCTGCCAATCGGCCGCACTAAGCGTCGCAGCTAGCGCAGTGTAACCGACGTTGATGCCACGTTGTGCCGAGCGTGTTTCGCCTGTCGTGTCGATGACATCGGCGTGGATGGTGTAGTTGAACGTCGGCTCACTTTCTTCGGCCACAGACAAGTCGGGCCGGGCAGTGAATTGGACGTCGAAAGTACCGTTAGCAGCGGTGATTGCCGTGCCGTGAGCAATCTCTTGATTTCCGCCAGGAGTACGCGGCATCCACCAACAGCGCCAGTACCACCAGACCGGATAACGTACTTGTCGAACGACTCGCCAGCGCACTTTGGCGGCATCGATTGAGGCTCCGGTATACGCGGTCGCTTTGCCTTGGAGCTTCACATCGCCGTTCAAACGAGGTGCCTCGGTGGGGGCGTTCAGCGCCACTTGAAATTTCGGACGTTTGTACTCTTCGACCGACACTTGCGCCGCCCCGTTAGGCGCCCCGTCGACGCGAATCGACATGCGTCCCATCAGCCTATCGCGAGGTGCCGTGACACTGCCGCTGAAGCTGCCGTAATCGTTGGTGCGGTGCGTCAGACGTTCGATTTCCTTGCCATTTACGTCGGCGAAAATCACGGTCAGGTTGCGTGCAGGAATCGTTTTGTAGTTGTCGCCCTGCTGATCGACGGCGAAACAGATGCCCTTGTAGTGGATCGTCTGGCCCGGACGGTACAGCGATCGATCGGTGAAGAACATCGTTTGCTCGTACGGTTGCGGCTGGTTGTTGTTTTGGTAACTGTAGTAGTAATGAATCGACGATAACGACTGACCTGCGTGCCTCGCGTGAAACGTCATCGCATTGCGACGGTCGCCGGTGAAGCGAAACAGGCCGTTCTTGTCCGTTTTGGTTGGATCGATTGCGGTGAACTGGTTGTTGTTGCCGCGTTGCCACGCGCGGACTGCCGCACCGGCCAGCGGTTCACCAGTGATGGCATTCAGTACAAAACCTTCGATAACCCCTTGACCATTCCGCGACCGAATTACTAATGCCAGATCGCTGACCCAGAACTCCGCGAATGTCACTTGATTGTCGGCTTCGTTGAATTGTTCGTTGTGGCTGGCTATCAGATAGTACGAGCCCGGTTTGAGGTCCGCAGGCGCCGGCAGCGATTCGACTCGCTGCTGAAAGTCTTCGGTCGCGGGCAGATCGGCCGACCAAGCCTTGACCGGTGCCTGTGCCAACAACGCATTGCGTTGGTTCTGATCTAGCTGTTCCGGTTGCCAACGATTCGACTTGACGAACGACTCGAAATCAAACTTCACCGCGCGCAGATAGATCTTGGTGACGTTCCGATAGTGAATGTCGATCGTCGGTCCCGGTTGATTCCAAACTCGCTCCGTTTGGACTTGTGACGAACGGGCTTCAATCTGCTGGATCAGGTTGTAGCAGCGTCGACCACCGACGGAATCAGGGAATCGAGCCATTCCCTGTTGGGCGATCGCACGAGCTTCGATCCAATCTCCTTCACCGTGTACTACCGTAGCAAGATTGAATAGAGCTCGTGCGGAAATTTCGTGGTCGGCAAACTTGCTGATAAAACGTTTTAGCGCCGCTTTGTAACGGGGAGTCTTCTCCTCGCCAAACGCTTTGTTGTTGCCAAACTCTAGACGTAGTAAGTCTGCATCCAGCAACGCCGCGCGGTCGTCGTCCGCCTGATGAAAGCGAATCAAGTCCTGATACAACCGGATGGCTTTCAAAGTTAGCGAGTCCTCGTCGGTCGCCACTGGCTTCCAGGCGACGAACTCCTCCGCAGTTGCAAAGACAGGACTGTCGGCTTGTAAGTCGAAAGCGTCTTCGGCTCGCGAGCCAGCCTGCTCCCCAGTTAAATAGAATTCCAATGCGTTGTGCGCCAAGAAGTCGTAGAGTGTGGGGCGATAGGAGTCGGGTGAGTTACCTTTTTGCAACAGGTCGTTGTATTCCGCGATGCGGATTTTCTTGAGAGTAGCGGCCGAGGCCAGTGCTTTTTGGAATTGCTTGTCGATCTCGGCCAGGATCCGCGCAAGGTCCCAAGTGGTAAAGTCTTCGCTGGGAGGAGCTGCGGTTTGCGATCGCTGCATGAACCGCCAGCGGTTTTGTTGGAAATAATGCCAATACCAGTTAGCCAAAATGGATTCGAGCACCGGTCGCATTTCGACGGGAGCTTTGGCGATCTCGGCTTGCAGGCGAACGACCTTTTCTTCCGGCTTGTTCCCCTGAATGTTTCCTTCCAAAGCGATCTTCTGGCCGACGGCCTTAACTGCTTCGGCAAAAGCGCGGTCGCGCAGCGCTCCTTCGATGATCGGTCCGAGCTTCTCAATCGCGGTCTTCGGTAGTCCTTTTTTTACAGCTTCCTCGACTTCCTTCCACTGCGAATCGCGCGGACCGGCGAAGGCAGCGGAAGCACAGGCAGCGGAAGCAATGAGACTGGACAGAACTACAAACGCAAATGACAATCGTGGGAGATTCAATGAAGTTGTCCTTGTCGTGAGGTGGGAGGCTTTCGCCAAAAGTGGGATAATACGAAGAAACGCCATGCCCCGGCAGTTTTCCATCGCATTGATGGTTCCTAAAGTTATCTAGATCATATCAGTTCAGGCGGAAAAACCAGAGAGAATGTATCCGGAAATACGAACTTGCTGGATCGCCGCAGACCCCGAAAAATCCGCACGCCGAAAGACTCGGAAAACTTCGAGTTCGAATTGCCGAAGAGCACGCGCTCAGACTAGAATCGATGGGTGGCCTGGCCGGTCGAAGAGAACAGATTCTTCGATCCAATGTCCGCTATGATCTCTCCCGCCATTTGTTCTTCCGCCATTTGTTCTTCCCCAACCCAAGGATAAGTCGCTTGCGCATCCGCTCCGCTCTCCTCATTTTCATCGTAGGCTGCGTCGTTCAGTCTGCCGCTATGTGTTGCGTAGCGGCCGCTGACGATTTCATCGCCGTTTATCAAAAGGAGATCGCGCCAATTTTGCGGGAGCGATGCGGGAAGTGTCACGGAGCTGCCAAGCAGGAATCAGACATCAACCTATCGGCCATCGCCAACGGAAAAGAAGCGGCTCGTCAGCGGAAGTTGTGGCGCAAGGCAGTTGCCCAAATCGAAGCCGGTGAAATGCCGCCTGCCGATGAGCCACAGTTGACGGCCGATGAACGAGGTCGTCTGATTCTTTGGATGAAGCGGACGATTGAATTCATCGACTGCGACGACCCAGCCAATCGCGATCCGGGAGCCCCTTTCGCGAGGCGACTGAGTCTAGCGGAGTACAACCACACGATTCGCGATTTGTTGGGATTTGAGTACGACGCGAGCGCGGTGGGAATGTCGGAGGAATCGGGAGAGGGAAACCGCTTTGGCAATCTGGCCACTGCGCTCGATATTCCGCCAGTTCTGATGGAAAAGTATTTCGCTGCAGCAGACCAAATACTCGATCGCTTTTTTGGAACGGAACTTAGTTCCACAGTTGACGGACGCATCCGCGAGCAAGCTCGAATCAGCCGCGAATCGATGTTCGGATTGAATCCTGGACAGTGGCGACAGCCGGACTACGAAGTGGCACCGCCGCAAGATGTTGTTCCGAGAGAAGCCGCGCGTGCTTTGATCACGCCACTGATGCGTCGCGCTTATCGCGGACAGGCAACTGACGTCGATGTGAACCGAATCCTCGTTCTGTTTGACCTCGCGACTCGGCAGGAGAAGAGTTATGGCGACGCGATCCGCTTGATGCTCAAAGCTATTTTGGTTTCGCCAAAGTTCCTCTTTCGCGTCGAGGCCGATCGCCAAGACCGCGGTCACGGCGAGGTGTTTCCAGTCGGCGATCACGAGCTCGCCGTGCGGTTGTCGTACTTTTTGTGGTCCAGTACGCCGGACGAGGAACTGTTGGATTTGGCTGATCGAGGGCGTCTGACGTCGCCGGGCCCGTCCACTGAATCGGTCAAGTTTGCGGGGACGGCGATCGCCGGCCCGGGTTCCGAGAGCCATCAAGGAAACAACTACGAGCGGGTGTTCGACGGCGATTTACTCACGAATTTGGACGGGCCGGACGCGTCCAGCTATTGGGTTGGTCTCGATCTTGGCGAAGCGATGCCTATTCGGCAAATTCGCTTTGCGGGCCGAATCGGTTTGGAACAACGCATGGTAGGCGGGAAATTTCAAGGATCGAATTCAGCTGACTTTTCCGCTAAGGACGTAGTCGAGTTACTCGAAGTTACCGCAGTCCCCGCCAGGGGCTGGGTGTCACACAATCTCAGTTCCACAAATGCCCTTCGCTATGTGCGATACCTGCCGCCGGAGAACGCATATGGTAACATTGCCGAACTTGAAGTTCGCGGGCCCTCGACCGGCACCGTGCTCGAGCAACAGGTGCGCCGTATGTTGGCCGACCCACGGGCTGGGACGCTGACCGAGACGTTTGCGACTCGATGGCTGCAGATTGACAAACTGCCCACCGCGCGACCTAGCACGGAGTTCTTTCCCGAATTCAACGCCAATGTTCGACAGGCGATGTATGAAGAGACCACATTTTTCTTCGATGCGCTACGACGGGAGGATCGCAGTGTACTCGAACTGCTCGACGCCGATTTTACATTCGTCAACGAGGATCTTGCTCGCCATTACGGTTTGTCCGGCGCGACGGGAAAAGAGCTGCAACGAGTCAGCCTCAAACCAGAGAATCACCGCGGTGGCTTGCTGGGGATGGGAAGCATACTGGCATTAACTTCGCACACGTCGCGAACGAGTCCGACGCTCCGCGGGAAATGGATTCTGGACGTGCTCCTCGGCTCGCCTCCGCCGCCTCCCCCAGCCAATGTGAGTCAAATTGCTGAGACGAATGACAAGCAAGAGATACAGACGTTTCGGCAAAAACTTAAGCAGCACGCCGAGCAAGCTGCTTGTGCAGCCTGCCATCGAAAAATGGATCCACTCGGCTTCGCACTCGATAACTACAATGCAGTTGGACAGTGGCGAGAGAAACATGGCGACCAAGTGCTGGATGTCAGCGGTGAATTACCCTCGGGCGAAAAACTGAATGGTGTGATCGACCTGAAGCGGGTTCTGCTGGCACGAAAGTCGGAGTTCACTAGAAACCTCGCCGAACAGATGCTGACCTATGCCCTCG
>JBLHLE010000211.1:0-8729 GCA_047620805.1 Pirellulaceae bacterium | reverse complement strand
ACAGAATCGATTTTCAAGCCCGTAACTAATTCCGCTTCCACACGATTCGGCGTGACCAGCGTAGCCCCGCGATAATTCGAGTAGTCTTCGGTCCGGGCTGGGTCGACGAGAACTGGTAGGTTCGCGGCTGCAGCGGCTGCGATAACGGCCGCGAGTAGCTGTTGCGTGCAGACACCTTTTGCATAGTCGGAGATTAGCACCGCATCGAACTGCTGGAGCGATTTATCAACAGCGGTGATCGCAGTGGCTTGTAGCGCTGCGTCGAGCGCGTCTGTCTGTTCGCTATCGACTCGCAGAATCTGATGCGGATGTCGATTCGCTGCTCGCCCCATAAACCTTTCTTTGACAGTTGTCATGCGGTTCGAATCGCAGAGAACATTCGCCACGTCGATGTCTTGCTCTACTAAGAGCTGCAACAGCTTGCGGCCGTCTGAATCGTCTCCGATGGCACCCAGGCACGAGACGTGTACGTCCATGCCTCGCAATAGCCCACATACGCTGGCGGCGCCGCCGAGTCGATCTTCGCGACGATCAGCTTTTAGTATGAGGACCGGAGCTTCGGGGCTGATGCGTGGAACGTCGCCCCAAGTGTAGCGGTCGAGTATCAAGTCACCGATCACTAAAATGCGAGGCGATTCAATTGCGCGAAAGTCCGCCAAGAGTTGTTGGCGTGCGATTCTCGTCGAGTTCTCGTTTTTCGGCGAAGGCGCGTTAGATGAAGGAGTCGGCATACTACGAGGGTTTGTGGTGAGGAATTCCCAATTGCGTGAAGCACAACAGATCGACCAGTTCCGATTGTTCGGGTTGGTCCGGTTTTACGGAAAAACTGTTTCTGATGTCGAACGGAGCATCCGTTCTACGCTTCTTCTAGCATACCATTAGCCTGGAAAATGCACGCTAGATTGCCGCTCCCACTGTCCACATTGTGGAGATTTTTTCCACTGGTGGTAGGCCAGGCGAATATCGGACGGCGGCGATGCGACTACAAAACTTCTGGCAGCGGCAAGTGGTCGTCGACTAAATATCGCGGACGGCCGCTGAAGTCGTTCACGGTCGTTCTATTCGCGTCGATGCCGAGGTTGTGATAGAGCGTTGCGATGACTTCGCCGAAGTGCACGGGACGATCATCTGGCTCGCCACCAAGTCGGTCTGTCGAGCCGATAACTTGCCCCGTCTTCATACCGCCGCCAGCTAACAAACCACCGCCAACTCCTGGCCAGTGGTCGCGTCCCGCTTTGTCGTTGATGCGTGGGGTACGACCAAATTCACCCCAGGCGACGACCGAAACATCGTCGGCCAAACCTCGTTCGTGTAAGTCTTCAACCAGCGCCGATATCGCTTGATCGAAATACGGCAGGTGTCCCTTTTTGAGGAAATTGAAGTTGTCGCTGTGCGAGTCCCAGCGGCCAAAGTTGAGCGTTACAACTCGGGCGCCCGCTTCGACCAATCGTCGAGCCATTAAGAACTGCAAGTTATTCATGGGAGCGCCGTCGCCAACGCGCTGCGGGTTGCCCGTTCCATACCTCGCCAGAATACGTGGATCTTCGTCGGCTACGTCTAACGCTTTTGCCAAGTTCGTGGATGTTAGAATGTCGAAGGCTTGTTGAGTCAGTGCGTCAACTCCGGATAAAGTTCCGGACGAATCCATGTCGCTTCGCAAACGGTCGAATTGTTTCAGTAGTGACTTGCGATCGGTGAGTCGACCAGAGTCGATTCCCTGTAAGACCATGTCCTTGCTGGCAGGTCCAGTCGGCCGAAATGCCGCGTTGGATACGCCCAGAAATCCCGGCAGGCCAGGGGAACCATAAGGCGGGTGGCCTGCATCGGGGGCCAGTCCAACGAACGCTGGGACAGCAGGATCTTTTGGACCGAGCACTTTGGAGATTGTCGAACCGACCGACGGCCAACCGCCTCGCGGCTCACTCGGCTTCGGTCGCCCTGTGTAACAAATGTACGAATCGTGGGCACCACTTGGAGATCCATAAACACTTCGCAGCGGAATCAGTTTGTCCATGATCGCCGCTGTGCGAGGCATGTGCTCGCAGATCTCGATGCCAGGGACGCTGGTCTCTATCGGGCGAAACTCTCCACGAATTTCTGATGGTGCATCCATCTTGAGGTCGTACATGTCTTGATGCGACGGTGCTCCCGCCATGTAGATCATGATGACAGCTTTTTTGGAATTTGTAATTCCGGCGGATGCCTCCGCTGCCAACAGTTGTGGAAGAGTTAATCCTCCAACACCAAGTGCACCAATGCGAAGAAAGTCGCGACGGCTAACGCCATCACAGAATCGAGATTGACTTCGGCTGGGAACGACAAACATCCAAGCGACCTCAAGCTAAGTGAGTAACGGGCAGGGGGGCTGGCAGGTGGGGACTGTAGTGTAACCGAAGTTGGCGGCCATTTCCATATCGATAGTAACTTGTGCGGATTGACGAAAGTTGTTTGTTGGCAACGGTTTTGACAGCCGCGGCGACGAGTGTGGGGCCACGTCTAGTATCGTCGCAATTCAGGCCTAGTCATTAATGCTGATGTGGCCAACCACGGACGGGACGGTCATGCCAGAATCGCGCCACGCTTGCTGCGTACATGCCACGCCTGCTACCGCCGCAGTTTTCGTTGATCGAGTCGTTCACCTGCCGGAGGTCGGATTGGAATGTTAAGGCCACCCGATTTGTCGAGTTCTTCGAACAAACGTTTCTTCAGGACTCCGATATGTTCTTGATAGGCGGGCACATTGATAAGATTGTGGCGCTCGATGGGATCGGACTGCAGGTCGTAGAATCCATTGTGATCCCAGGCTCCGTGGTAGTAGACGTACTTGTAGCGATCGGTGCGAATTGCGAGCGTGGTGGGAGTCGCCGGGAAATTCCATTCCCAATGATACTCGTACAAAATGAATTCGCGCCACGCCGCCTCTTTTCTGTCGGCGTCGGATGCTCGTAACAGTGGGGCCATCGACTTACCATCGATGTGGTGTTCGGCTGGCGCCTTGACATTGCATAATTCTAAAATAGTTGGCGCGATATCGATGTTCTGCACCATCTTTTGGATTTTTTGGCCACCCTTGAACATGCTTGGTGCATAGACGAGCAGTGGCACTCGGATGGAAGTTTCAAAGGCATCTCGTTTGTCGTAGAAACCATGTTCTCCAAGGTGAAATCCGTTGTCGCCCATGTAGACAACGATTGTGTTTTTATCGAGTCCCGAAGATTCGAGGTGGTCGACCACCTTGCCAATGTTCTCATCGAGTCCGTGAACCGCTTCGCAATAACTGTGAAAGAGCGCGTCGAAATCGGGAACGGGATCTTTGTCGAATGCCCCGGTCTCCATGTGATCGATACCGTGAATGCTGTAACGACGTTCGCGAACCCAGTGTGGTTGCGTCTGATAGTTTCGTTCGGTGTTGGCCATCGTTTCGGGGTAGTCGATTTTCTTTTCGCGATACTTACCCGCATATCGTTTGGCTGGCTGAAATGGGTAGTGCACAGCCTTAAACCCGAGGTACATGAAGAACGGTTTCTGTGCGTCGCGTCCTTCGCCGAGCCACGCGATGGCTTGATCGGCGAGAATGTCGGTCGTGTAGCCTTCGAATGTTTTTTGTTTTCCATTGATATTCAAAGTGGGATCGTAGTAGGTTCCTTGCCCCCGGAAACTGACCCAATGGTTGAAACCAGGCCGGGCCTTGTCGTTGTCGTGACCCATATGCCATTTGCCGACGTAAGCGGTGTCGTAGCCCGCCTGTTGGAGATATTGAGGGAAGAACTTCGTTCCTGCTGGCACGGCTCGTTGGTTATCCACCACTTTATGCCGGTGCATGAACTGACCGGTTAAGATCGAAGCGCGGCTCGGCGAACAGAGTGACGTCGAGACGAACGCGTTCTCGAGATGAATACCACCGGCGGCCAGTCGGTCGAGATTCGGCGTTTCCAAAAAGTCCGGCGCTTTCTCCATGAAACTCATGAAGTCGTATCGATGGTCGTCACTGAGAATGAAAATGACGTTGGGATGTTGATTCTCGTCTTGCGCCGTCACTGTCACTGCAAGCGCGAGGAAGATGGTGGCAGCGATGAGGGTCGTCGGTAAGAATGTTCTCGTTGTCTTCACAAAGAATTGACGGGGCATACTTATTCTCGCTTGCTTGGCGTTATGGCTGAGGTTGTTCGAACCGGAACTCGAGAGAATTATACCGGATCAAAAACAGAACTGAGCAAGAGCTATTGGCTGGGCTCGCTGAAATTGACAGAAACATGAGCGGACCGCGATACACTCGAGGAGCGGTTCAGGAATTCGTTTCGCGATTCAACAGTCGGGAATCGATCATCGTACGAAAAAAGGTCGTTGAAGAATCCAACGACCTTTTTTGAAGATAAAGGGTGGCTAAGGGGATTTGAACCCCCGACCCCCGGAACCACAATCCGGTGCTCTAACCAACTGAGCTATAACCACCATTTCTCAAGCCCCATAGTCTAGTCGCCGACCCGAATTCGGTCAACGGGTTACGGCGGGCAGTTGAGCCCGGATTGGTGGAAATTCCCTGCGGCTGTTAGACTAAAGAAAGTGGCGATGTAGCTGTAAATTAAGCTGGTTTTCAGGAATTCCATGATTCATAAACCACAATATTGGACTCTCTTTCCAAATCGAACTGACCGGTATGGCACTCGTAGTTTGCCTCGTCTAATCCTTTTGGCGTGTGAGCTGCTGTTCTTTTTTCTGTTTGCCGTGGCTGTTGCGACTCGAGCGACATCAGGACTGGCAGCTGAAAGTTCTGACTATATGTCGCAACGAGCGGAACTGAACGAGCAGCTGATTTCCGAACTCGAAAAAATCGCTCAGGTCTGCGACCAAAACAAACTGACCGAACAATCAGCAATCACGCGGCAGTGGGCGGTTCGCGACCCCAACAGGCAATACTTGTTCGCACCATCTGGTCAGATTCCGAAATACAACGAAGACGAGCTCGTGAGCTATTGGCGCCGCAAATTCATGGCGGTCCGCGTTGGGCATGCCGAACGTCTACTCGTTTTAGCAACTGCCGAGTTTAAAATAGGCAGGTTAGACCTCGCGTATAGATTGCTACACGAGATTCTTCATGAGAATCCGGGCCACGAGTTTGCTCGACAGACGCTCGGCTATCAAAAGAATGCCGCGGGTTGGGAGAAAAAAGAAGACCGAGTTACTGTGCGCAAGGGCACTGAGACAGTCCGAGAGCTGAAGTTTGTCGCTGGCAGATACACCGAGGTCTACACGCCGCACTTCGTGATCCGCACCAACCAGGCAGCATCGGTTGCTCGAGAGGTCGCTGGAGAACTTGAGGAACTTCACTTAGTTTGGGAACAGCTCTTCTTCGATTACTGGGCCGATCGCGACTGGTTCGCTCGTTGTTGGCAAGGCAAGTGGTCGAAACCAAGACACAACAAGCGGCACAAGATATATCTGTTCGCCAACCGCGAGCAGTACCTGGCAACATTGCAACCGATTCAGTCGAGAATTGGACTCACGACTGGACTTTATTTCGATGCGTCGGCAAGCGCTTATATCTACGCGAACGACCCGACAGTGAAAACTTCCTGGTTTCACGAAGTCACGCATCAGTTATTTCAAGAGAGCATCGCAACCGCTGCAGCCACCGGCGAGTATAGTAATTTCTGGATAGTAGAGGGCATCGCGCTCTACATGGAGTCGTTGGCGAAGCACGAAGGTTTTTTTACCGTCGGTGGAGCTGACGCGAAGCGGTTGCAGTTTGCTCGCTACAATTTGCTCAACGGCGGTTACTATATCCCTAGCCGCGAGATGACAAGGATGAGTCGCAAGGATACGCAAGAGAGTCCGAAGATACGTCAGTTCTACAGTCAGTTTGCGGGCCTCAGTCATTTTCTGATGGATGGCGACTCGGGTAAGTATCGTCCTGGTTTGCTGCAGTATCTCACAGCCGTATACACGGACGATGCGGGCGTCGATTCATTGTCTAAAGCAACGGGAATTGCCTTCGAGCAAATAGATCAGTCGTATCGCGGCTTCTTGAACGTCACCGATCAAGATCTATTGCTCAGTCCGACGGTGGCTCATCTGCGGCATTTTTCACTTGGGCGAACGGCGGTAACCCTTACCGGACTTCAGCGACTCAACGGTCGCGAACAACTCGAGTGGCTCAATGTCGGATATACTCCCGCGAACGATGAATTCGTCTTATCGTTGGCTGCGTCGCGTAAGATTAGCGAGTTAAATGTCGAGTACACGAAGATTACCGATGCCTCGCTCGAACAGATTGGCCGCTTTAAGGATCTCGTCGAACTCGATTTGTCTGGCATAATGATTTCGGATGGGGGCTTGAAGCACTTGGCGGGATTGAAAGACTTGAAATCGCTATGGCTAACCAATTGCAATATTTCCGATGCAGGACTGTTGCATCTGCGGACGCTGAAGAAACTCGAAAGTCTGGACATCGATGGTACAAAGGTCACTCAGGAAGGGCTCTTGCAGTTAAAGAAGTCGCTGCCAAATTTGGACTGAGAAACAGATAACCCTAACTGAGTAAAGCATGATGCGACCTTGGATCCTTGCGGAAACGAATTATTCGTATACCAAAGACAATTCGTATGAAGTGGCCGTTTTGCCTCTCGGTGCCACGGAGCCCCACAATTTGCATCTGCCCTACGGCACCGATACGTTTGAGGGGCAGACGATCGGTGAGCACATTTGCGAGGCAGCTCATCGCGACGGCGGTAAAGTTGTTCTGCTCCCCGCTATTCCCTACGGAACCGAAACGAATATGCGCGAGTTGCCGCTGGCGATGAACGTCGATCCGTCGACACTCTACGCCTTTGTAACGGATCTAATTCACTCGCTGATCCAAAGCGGGATTCGCAAGATCGTGTTGCTAAACAGCCACGGTGGCAACGAAATGAAACCGCTCTTGCGGGAACTGGCAGGCAAAGTCGACGCGCATCTGTTTCTCTGCAATTGGTATCAAGCAATCAAGATCGAATACGATCAGATATTCGATCAACCGGAAGATCACGCAGGCGAAATGGAAACGTCGATGGCGTTGGCCTATTTTCCTCACCTGGTAAAGACAAACGAAGATGGCTCGTTGGTCGCCGACGCGGGCGCAACGCGGGCGACTCGCTTCGCTGCCCTCAACGAAGGTTGGGTTTCCATTACGCGACCCTGGCATTTGTTGACGACCAACAGCGGCTCGGGAAATCCTCACGCTGCAAGTAAAGAAAAGGGTGAGAAGCTAATGGAGAGATTAGTCTTTCACTTATCCAGGTTCCTGGTCGAATTGTCGGCAGCCGACTTAGATGAGCGCTTTCCGTTCTAGTGATAGAAGTGACGGTGCCGTCCAAGTTACCTCCCCAGCGCAGCGTCTGGTAGATCGGAGCTCCGCTCCGGCGAAAGTGGCGTAAGCTTCCAGCTTGCGATAGTCGACCCTTCAGAATGCAAGCAGGATGCCAGGTTGCTCACCCCACATTCAGCTACGCTCCGGGCGGGGCAGGGAACTTCGCATTGTCAAAAACTGTCAGCCTCTCCGGGTCGTGACGGGGATGTATCAAACGACGACCGACATGCATCACATGCGGTCGCGTCGGAACGATGATTATCGTCTGCCCGCGGGAGTTCGTCCGATGACCCATCGCTTGCAGGATGCAGGCTATTTCACGGCGAACATCACCAAAATCGGCGATCGCATCGTCGGCACCGGGAAGTTGAATTTGAATTTTGTCAACGAAGGAGCCGTTGGCCCTGCAATTCAATCAACGAATCGGTCTACGAAAAAAGCCCAGCGTAAAAACAACGCTGGGCTTTTGAATTTTCAAATCGGCAGCAGTTGAACTATTTGCCTTCGTCGAACGCCGCATCGAATGCTCGGGTACTTGGAGCGAAGTCGATCTTGCGAACGAAGCCGGAAGCTTCGGCGGCACCGAACTCGCGGTCCATGCCCGAATCTTCCCATTCGACGGAAAGCGGACCTTGGTAGTTGATGTCGTTTAACGCACGGATGATTTCTTCGAAGTTCACAGCACCGCGGCCGGGGCTGCGGAAGTCCCAGCCTCGTCGGGCGTCACCAAAGTTGAGGTGACTTGCGAGGATACCAGAACGTCCGTCGAGCGTCGTGATCGCGTCCTTAATGTGGACGTGATAAATGCGGTCCGGGAAGGCACGGATGAATTCGACGGGACAGACGCCTTGCCAGTGCAAGTGACTGGGATCGAAGTTAAATCCAAACTCTTCGCGGTGATCCACAGCTTCCAGGGCGCGAGCGGCGGTATGAATATCGAATGCGATTTCCGTCGGGTGAACTTCCAGGGCGAACTTCACGCCGCATTCACCGAACACGTCCAGAATTGGATTGAAGCGTTCTGCGAAGAGATCGAAACCTGCCTGGATCATTGCCTCGGACACTGGTGGGAACGAGTAGTTCAGATGCCAGATGCTGGAGCCCGTGAAACCATTGACCACGTCAACGCCAAATTTTTGGGCGGCGCGGGCGGTGTTCTTCAGTTCTTCGATAGCTCTTTCGTTGACGCCAGCCGGATCGCCGTCACCCCAAATATAGGGAGGTAGGATCAGCTGGTGACGTTCGTCGATGTTGTCACACACCGCTTGACCCACTAAGTGAGCGCTAATAGCGTGGCACTGTAGGTCGTGGCTATCCAGGAATTCTCGTTTTTGAGCACAGTAGTTGTCATCGTTGATCGCCTTGTCCACTTCAAAGTGGTCGC
>JBLHLE010000210.1:0-8733 GCA_047620805.1 Pirellulaceae bacterium | reverse complement strand
TGGAGTTAGCGTTGGGTAGGTTTAGCTGCCGCAAGTCGACAATTACCCGCATTCCGATCGGATTTGACGATTTTTCGGTTCCCAATGGCCGCTCTTAGTGCAAGTATTGAACTCCCATCGCGAATTACAAGCGTAGATTTAAACGCCAGTAGATCAATGCCTTCCGTTTCACATGACTCGATTGACGAGAAATAACGATGCCAGCATATACCCTTCTATCGCTAAGTAACGTGAACCTTGCCATCGCCACTGTTGCAAACATCCGTGGAGTCTACCAGTCGATCGGGCTACTTTCCAAAGCGTTGACCGACGTTGAAGAAGCCGCAGGTTTCAAAAACGAAGTCCGTCAATTAGAAAATGAACATGGGCCGCTGTATCAAGGTCCCGACAATTCGCGGGCGACCGTCCTGAAAGCAGCGAAAACTGCGGCCAACGGCGATAGCGAACAGCAAAAAACCATGGCCAAGTTAGTGGCGTTAATTATAGAACGTTTTGGAACGAGTCAGGGAACTCGACTACTTGGCTTTCTGCTGATGGCAGCGGGCTACGATCCGACATTAATCCTGTTCGTAGTGAGAACCTGCTCGTTTCTCGCTCGCACCGAAGCCGGTAAGAAAGTGCTTGAGCAAGCGCAACCGCAGCTCGTCAAACTGGCGGAGGCAACTGGACAGACGAAATTATTCACACCGTTCATCGACGCGGTCCAATCGGCTGGAGCGGAGAGTGCTACTTGGGCAAAGACCGTTGTCAGTGCTACTAGTTCCAGCGTTCGGAAGGCATCCAGCATCGCAGCGAAAGCAACCCAAAATGTCGGCGGCGCGGCACAAAGCGGACTCAACTCGCTCATCAACAATCTTCAAGCCGCAGATGAAAAGACCGAACTGGCGAGTTCTGGGCCGTCCCGAGATTCACGCCATTCTACAAATAAGTCGGCTTCCACCGAAACGTCATCGCACCCGGAGTACCATTCGAGTCGCTTTACTTCCAAGAGCATTACACCGATCTGGGACCAGCCTCGAGCAGAAGCGTCTTCGGAGTCGGCAACTGAAAGACGAAACTCCAGCTCCGAGCGATCCCAGCCACCTGAATCGGAATCAGAGCCCGTGTCGGCCGAACCCCACCTAGCCGATCAGGAGCCAAACGATGAAGGGTATCGCAACAATCCACCTCGCGAACGCAGCCTCGTCAGGAAACCAACGCGGCGAATGTTGGACGACGACCTAGACGACATTCTGATCCTGGACGATGTGACCGTGGGAGATGTTGTTCCGCTGCGAAAATCAAATCACGAAGTCGTTCCGCTCAAGCGCGAACACGAAATCGTGGACGCCGAGATCATCTTTCTGGAGGAGTAGATAGTGGCGACGCGTCGCATTATCCTTCATAATTCCTTGTCGGTCCTCTGTCCCTCCTTCATTTGATGACGTTTAGCGAGTTGAGCAATATGAGTAATTTATCACGACGAGTCTTCATTCAAGCAACTGCGGCAACCGCCGCGATCGGATCACTAACAGCCATGGCCCAGCCTGCTCCAGCCCAAGATACCACAGCCCAAGATAGTCCAGTCCAAGATACTCCCGCATCCAACATCTACCTTTCGATTAAGGGTGGTCGCATTGGCGGCAACAAGGAAGAAATGGTCGCACGCTTGAAAGAACTCAAGGCGCTGGGCTTCGATGGAGTGGAGGGCGCGAGTCCGGGGATCCCAGACACGAAGGCGTTGCGAGAGGCGATGGCCGAAACGGACTTCCCCGTGCACGGCGTGGTGGATATGGTGCATTGGAAAGATCGACTCTCGTCTCCCGATCAAGCGATTCGCGACAAAGGACGCGTGGCACTGGAGCAGGCGATTCGAGACACCCATGCCTTCGGCGGCTCGGCAGTGCTTCTGGTACCGGGTCGAGTTTCCGGGCCCAGCGAGACTCACGACCACGTCTGGGAACGATCGATCAACGAGATCCGCAAAGTTCTTCCATTGGCAAGTCGACTGGGTGTTTTCGTACTGATCGAAAACGTGTGGAACGGCTTTTGCGAAACTCCCGAGCAAATGCGAGATTACATCGACGAGATCAACAGTCCCTGGGTCGGCGCATATTTCGACATTGGCAATTGCCGCAAGTTCGCCCCCGCCGAAGATTGGGTCCGCACTCTCGGTCGACGAATCGTAAAACTGGACATCAAAGACTGGGGACAAAAGAACGGTTTCTGCCGACTCGGCGAAGGCGATGTGAATTGGCCTGAGGTCAAGAAAGCACTCGCCGAAATCGGCTTCTCGGGTTGGGCAACTCGCGAAGGAAGCGACAAGTCACTGGCCGACACCGTGGCTCTGTGCAACGAATTGTTGCGGTAAGAACTCCGCGCGACAAGTAATCATCTAAGTCGACGTTTACGGCACCCTGCCCTGCCCTCGTATTGCGAGTTTGCCTTCGCGATTACATCCAGAAGGGCGGTGATTTGCAATTGCGCCGTCGTCGTCTGACGCACATCGAGTGTGCCACGGACTCCTTTGCGGATCGTTCCGGGGCCGCCAACTTGGTCCCACGACTCTGCCGCCACCGTATCAGTTATTGCAGCAGGTCCTCCACCAATTCATCCAGATCCGTCGACTTCTTTAGCTTATAAAGTCGCAGCAACACATCGGACGCAACTTCTTCCGCAGTCGTGACGACGAGTGTTTCGTGCTCGATTCGCCAATCTAACACCTACTCATTAGAAACTTGGCTCGACACTTTTGAAAGATCGCCATGTCCTTACCTTAGGAGATTCGAGTAACATTGTCGGCTAGAACGTCACTGCCGGACATTGAACATTGAACATTGAACATTGATATATAGAGAACTCAACGCATGTCTCGGACATTACTAACTCTTGCGGCCATCATCGCTATTGCTTCCCTTTTTGCTGCTCCCCAAGTTACTTATGGCCAGCAATACAAAAAGATGCCGTGGCACTTAACGGATATTTGGTGGGACTTAGGCGAGTCCCGCTCATTTGAAAGCTATTCGATCGATGTGACCATCGACGAGGACATCCCTGAGACGATCCGACTTTACATCGCTCCCGTCGGCTTGGCTCATCTGAACGACACTCCGTTCTACGGCGGTCTGCAAACTCAATCGGATGGCTACACCAAGGCCAACAAACAGCTTCGCGGTATTGGTCGAGGCTTATTGATGTCGATGTGGGACGAACGCAGTCCAACAGCCATTCGACCGGCGGCCGGAGGCTTTTGGCAAAGCTCTGGCCATGAAGGCGACTTCGTGAGCATTCGTCGACCCTTTAAATGGACGAAAGGCAAGTATACTTTTCGAGTCGTCAAAATGGATCGGGAGACGGTGCTAGACGAGCAGGGGGAAAAGAAGGAGTGCACTTGGGTCGGCGCCTTCTTGTACTCTCACGTGTCCGACGAAAACATATTCATCGGCGCGTTGCGTTTCCCTCAAACCGATTTAAAACTATCTCGTAACGTCGCCAACTTTGTCGAAATCTACGGACCGAAAATTGCCGTCGACAAGATCCCCCAAGTAACGATCACTTTCTCCAACCCCACGATCAATGGCAAAACGGTAGAAAACGCTTCCGCATCTGCGATCTATCCAGACGGCGTGCCCGATTTCGCCCATGCCAAAGGTGTCGAAGGCGGCGTCGTGATCAAAGTCGGGGAAGAAGTCAAAGAGCGAAAGAAGCGACAAGAAAAGTTGTTTTAGTTGTCGAGCCAATTGCATTAATCTTTGTTCTTGATCGACACTGTTAATTCGAACCGCTGCCGCGAATTGTCGACGGGAGTAACCTGTAGGACGAGCACCTTGTCGTCCTGACCAAGCGGAATCTTGAGCGGGCTTCCAGTCAGTCGCCGTGGAGATTCGACCGTCGTACCTTCGTGACGATACGATAACTGCGTGCCGATTTCACCATCCTCCAAGCGGACAACTCGAACGGCCACAAAATGGGGCGGCTCAGTAGCAAGTGTCAGGAGCGAGTTTTGCTCACCTTCGAGGTTCAGCAGCAACGGCTCCGCGAGGTCAAGTGGTACCAGCCTCGCTCCAGCAGCAACGTAGTCGTCGGTTGTCGCCGGTAGAGAACTCCCAAGATCTACCCCCAACTTCTTTGACCAAACTTGAATCTTCTGCCGCAAGTCGGAAGTGTCACCGTGTTCTAACTCGACAGCAATGTGGGCATTCTTCAAGGCCATTTTCGCCTGCTCCGGCATTTTTAAACCGGAGCAAATATTGGCGATGGCAAACCAGCTCTTGGCAGACGAACACTTTTTAGTCTCCAGCAGGTTTCCCAACCGGCGTGGAAACCGTTGACATATCAAAGGCAGAATCCGGTCGAGCGACTGGTCCGTTTCGAGGAAAGCGTCCACAATCCCGTTCACCTCGTCGACGCCCATTCGGTTTCTATAATGCACGTACGTTGGTCCGTGTTCAGCTTCTGGATCCAGCGGCGCCACGGCGTGTGGTGAACCCGGCAGCGTCACTGTCAACCGATTCAGTGGGATCGGCTCACGTTCCTGGAACTGTCCGATCAACAATGTTTCGGTACCGCGCCGAGCGTGTAGCTGGTCGTCACTAAAGTAACTTATTTTCCAGTTCTCACTAGGGAGCGAATGCTGTAACTCGGCGACAAGTTCGTGGAATGGTTTGTCATCTTCGATCCGCCAAATCGTTTCATTCTTCGTCATCAAGCCTCTACCAGCGATGATCTCCGTAGTTCGTAGGTTGCCAAGAGCTGGCAGCGGTGCGGCAGCCTCGAACGCCGGATACAGCTGCTCGGGAGGCACGACGGTTAAGCCGTTTTCCTTATGGACCTCGACAAGAGCCTTGCTGATTGCTTCGGCCAAAGCTGCACCAATTTTCTGACTTTCGAGTTTGTATTTCGCCGAGCAGCTCGTCAGACCCGATTGGGTGCCAGAAAATCTCAAGTCAAATTTGCCATGGTAACGGAAGCGAGGGACCGTTGCTTCGCCGGAATCCGTGAAATTCGACTGGGTCAATGCTCGCGACACGAGGCAGCGAATGCGAGCCTCCGTTGAAACGGCTGCCATTCCATTTTGCTGCTGAACCCCTGAAGTACGTAGCGTGACATAGTAGTCCGGGATTTCTTCGCCAGCTTCGGGAAATCGGTCATACGGAAAATAGTCAATTCTTTGGAGTGTGGGGATCGCCTTAAGATGATTTGCCAAGATCGGCCCCACCTGCTGGGCCAGCGATTCGTCGGATTGGTTGAGCACGACGATGTGCTTCAATTGACTGTATTCCGCTACCCCCGAGCTGTACGACGCGACGGCCCCCATTTGATTCTGCCAAACCAGTTCACCATTGCGTTCCGTCCAAGCATACGGCGACACCGGCACAACACCGTGCTGAGTCCAACTCATTCCGTCGCGCGTCAAGAATATCGGTTCGGAAACGACCACCGGCTTCGGGATGAACAACAGCCATCCGCCTATAGCCAACAATGCCGAAGCAAACGACACACTCATCCAGGCGTAGGTGCGAAGGTGTTTTTTTCGATCTTGTTCCGTCACGTTTCGGTTCCTAACTGAATTTTTCTTAGACTTCAAATCTACGATCGTTGAAATCGTGGAATTACTTCCGAAATCAAGACGTGAACAATTGCGGCGACAAAGGCAACGAACGTCAATACCCCAGCAAAACCAATAGAGGCCGAGGCAGTTGCTGTGAGCAACGTACAAATCAAAAACGATATGTGTAAGAAACCGTATGCCGCGACCGCCAGGATTGCCCAAACGGGAATCCGAGCGATACGATGAGCACTTAAGATACAACCACCGGCCACGAGAAATGCCGACATCACGACCAAATAGTTCGGCAGCTTCAGCCCGAAGTTAATCCAGCCATTCCAGCCCGAGACATGGAACACCATCTGAGGCATGCTCTGAAACTGAAATGTACCGTGAGCGTTACCCATTCGTTGTGTGAAGATGTTGTTAACCTGCGACGGCATTGGTGCCCGAATCTGGCCTTGGCCAAGAAAACTTCCCCAACTGAAGAAGGAGGCCAGGAAAATGACTGCACAACAAACAATAATTACAAGTGGCGGGTTGCCTGAATTACGATAGGGAAAAAACACGCCCTCGTCGGCCGCTTCGCTTGCATCCCTTGGTCTTGAGGGCGTCGGTTTCGGCTCGTGCACGCGCTGTGGCGGTTCTGTTGCAATCGGTGGTACCAGCTGCGATTCGTGAATGCCTGTTTCAAACTCGGCAGCCGATTGATACCTTCGCTGCGGGTCTTTCTCGAGCGCTTTCAATACGACGCCATCGAGCCGCGGGCTGGCGGTTGACTTGGCGGAAGGCACGTCGAAACGTCCCAAGGGCAATTCGCCCGTCAACAGTTCGTAGAACACAACCCCCAGGGAGTAGATGTCGGTGCGATGATCGACATCGACCGGACGCTCTAGTTGTTCGGGCGACATGTACCTTGGAGTACCCAGCACTTGCTGCGTGCGAGTGAGCGACGCGTCGTCGAGCTCGTGCTCCGTCAGTTTCGCCAAGCCGAAGTCCGCAATCTTTACCTTGCCTTGTTGGTCCAGCAAGATATTCTCAGGCTTAATATCGCGATGGACGACACCGTTCTGATGTGCAAATTGCAACGCTTCGCAAATTGCAGGTACGATGGAAATCGCCTCTTCTGGCGTTATTCGCTGGCTGTCCTGTAACTGCCGTAGATCGACACCGTCAACATATTCCATCGCGAGGTAATAGATGTCGCCGCATTGTCCGAATTGATAGATCGCGACGATGTTGGGATGAGTTAGTTTTGCCAGCGTCCTTGCTTCGCGAACAAACCTCTCGGCGAAGGCGGGGTCGTCGCCGTCGACTGGACGAATGACCTTCACGGCCGCCAAACGATCGAGGCTTAGCTGCCGCGCTTTGTAAACCGCTCCCATGCCTCCTTCGCCGATCAATTCAATGACTTCGAAATCGGGCAGTCGATTGTTCAATTCTTCGAGCGTAATTTTTGTTTTCGCTTTCGCGCCCATCGTCTGCGGGATCGCATCGCGCAGTAAGCAGCTGGGACAGAGCCCTTCGCATTCGTTGCCGGAGAATTGGAGTCCGCATTTGGGACAGTTGTTGGTGGTCATTATTCTTCCTTTCGCGTTTCCATTACGGAAAGGAATTCTCCGGTTACAAAGAAAATCCAAAGTTCTTTTCAAATCCTACGTAAGTCGCTCTCAGCAAAAGGTTTATGGCGAACGAACCTTTTTCCAGTATGAGCCGTCGGCAGCAGCAAAGCAATGTTGTTTGCGGGTTGAGACCGTTTTCGGGGCTCAGACAGTGTCACAACTCCGCCAAGTCTTCCGCGAGAAGAAAGTAACCTCACTTGGAGAGGAAAGCTACCTTGCACTACCGGGCGCTCAGCGCCTCGACCAAGTGTCGCAGTTCGTCCTCCACCTCGGACTCGGACCTGGTAGTGTTTCTCACTTCTGCTCTAAGTAACTCTTGGTATTTTTGCCGCATGCGATAAGCGGTGACTTTGATTGCCGAAAGCGAGAGGCCAAGCTGTTCCGCTATCTCCGCGTAGCTTTCCTCGCCGGTGCCAGTCGTCAAGAACGGTTTTAAACGCGAAAAGATCTCAGACTTCCCCGTCTGTTCGTAGCTAGCGCGCAGCTGCGACATTGCCTGCTGCAACAAAGTGACGGCCCATTGGCGTTCAAACTCTCGTTCTGCCGTCCAAGAATGTGTTGGCTCATGGGCGTATTGGGATTCGCCGGCGGTGAAGTCTATCGACAGCTTTTTTAGGTGGCCGCCGCGTTTCTGTGCAGAGTCGCGTTCCCGTTGTTTCGCGGCGTATCGCTTCAGCGCGGTTAACAGGAATGTTCGAAACCGTCCCTTCTCTGGATCGGCCGAGTTAACATAGTCTTTTTCAATCAGCTCGGAGAAAAAACCCTGAGTAAGATCTTCCGCATCCGCGTGAGCATGCCCGTTTCGGCGGAGGAACGTGTAGAGTGGATACCAATAGATTTCGCACAGTTCGGAGAGGGCTCGCTGCTTACGTTCCCGCTCAGTCCCAGCCGACTGAATCAGAGACCAACGCGTCGAAGCGAATCGCGAATCGGATGCCCCAGGCTGTTTGGAATTGCCAGGCTGTTTGGAATTAGGAGTGCCGGAACTCATTGGCCTCGATCGCAGGGAATTGGTGGAGTGTCCTTCGTTACGCGATTCCCTTTCCTCAATTGGCTTCGCGAAGTCGCTTCAAGTCCTCTTGTTTACCGACGACGACCAGCATTTGATCATCGTTCAAGACGAACTCGGCGTCGGGGAACAACCGTAGTTTGCCCGATAGGGCGTCTTTCACACCGACGACCCAAACGCCGAAGTCTTTCCGCAGAGCGGCTTCCATTAGCGTCTTGCCTACCAACGACGGCGGACTGGTCATTTCGACAAAGCTGTAGTCGGGGTCGATCGGCATGTATTCCAGCACATTGGGCCAAGTCATGCGATCGGCAAGTCCACGAGCGACTTCGGCTTCGGGGTGAATAACTTGATCGACGCCCATTGCCTTCAAGATTTTACCGTGCTCCTCGGTGATCGCCTTTACGACAATCTTGCGAGCGCCCAACTCTCGAGCGTGCAATGTGGCCAGCAACGAACTTTCGATGCTTTCACCCAAGCAGATGAACACTGCATTCGCTTCACTCACCACTAGCGGTTCCAGCGTGCGACGTTCGCTGACGTCCCCAATCACTGGCTCGTAGAGGAATTCCTTG
>JBLHLE010000209.1:0-8768 GCA_047620805.1 Pirellulaceae bacterium | reverse complement strand
GGTCGGTTCCATAGCTTAAGTGGTTGGTGTGTGGCAGCTTAGTTCCGCCTGTGAGAGGCCCGTTGAGCTGCTGATTGAGGCGGAGTTCGAGCCCTGCCGGGAGGCAACTCGCCCCTTGACCACCGTGCGCAACAACCCGTATAGTAACACATTACGAATATGTCACGGGCTCTTCTTCGACAAACCGGCAGGTCGCCGAAGCAACTCTCGTGCTGGACTCTCGCCAATTGGTTTGGGATACACTTTCATGCCGCCAACGATCATCGATTTAAATCGAGCTGAGGATCCTCGCGATGTAGTACACCGCGCGGTACAGGCGTTGGTTGAGGGGAAGCTAGTGGGATTCCCGACAGAGACCGTTTATGGCGTTGCGGCCAGCGCATTGTGTGAAGAAGCGGTGAAAAAACTGGTAGCGGCCAAAGGTCGCGCGGCCAACAGTCCCCTGACCTTGGCCGTCAAGAGTGCCGACGACGCGCTCGATTTCGTTCCCGCCATGTCGAATTTAGGGCGTCGTTTGGCTCGACGTTGCTGGCCTGGTCCCGTGACGTTAGTGATGGATAACGATCATCCGGAAAGTGCGGTTCGGCAGCTTTCGCCATACGTTCAACAGCACGTCGCGCCCGAAAATACCATTGGCCTGCGGGTGCCAGCGCACCCCCTAATCTTGTCCGTTTTGCGACTCATCGCCGGCCCCCTAGCACTTACCAGTGCCAATCGGAGTGGCCAACCGGATTCCGTGACCTGTGAGGAAGTTGTCCAGGGACTGGGAGAGTCGCTCGACTTGGTATTAGACGATGGTCGAAGTAAATTTGCTCAACCCTCGTCGGTCGTCCACGTCTCCGACAACCACCTGAAAATTTTACGGCCCGGAGTGATCACGGAGGCGAATTTGAAGCGTTTATCGAGTTTTATGGTGCTGATAGTATGTACCGGCAATACTTGTCGTAGTCCGATGGCAGAGATTCTCGCCAAGAAGCGTATTGCGGACAAAATCGGATGTACCCTCGAAGAACTCGAGGATCGTGGCATAATCGTAATGTCCGCTGGAATTGCGGCGATGTCCGGTGGCCGCTCAACTCCCGAGGCCGTTCAGACTTGCAGCGAACGTGGACTCGACCTGGCACAACATGAAAGCCAGCCGGTTAGCGAGCGACTGCTGCGACACGCAGACTGCATACTCACCATGACTCGCGGACATCGCGACGCGATCTTGTCGCGCTGGCCAGAATTGGCTCAACGAACTCAACTGCTTTGTCGAGACGGTTCCGAGGTGTCCGACCCCATCGGCGGACCGATCGAACTGTACCGACATTGCGCGGATCAAATCGACTCGCAGCTCGAAGCGTGGTTACCCGACTTTGATTTGGAAGAAATATCTACTGAAACCCCCGGAGAATAAACCAATGCGTGTTTCGATTGGTAGCGATCATCGAGGATACCACGTCAAGGAAAAACTGATTCAGTTTCTCACTCAACTCGGCCATGAAGTGGCCGACGAAGGGACGCACGAAAGCCAGTCCGTGGATTATCCCGCCATCGCGTCGAAGGTTAGTAGTAAGGTCTCTGACGGTAGTGTCGATCGCGGTATTTTGATTTGCGGCACCGGAATCGGCATGGCCATTACAGCCAACAAATTCAAACGAGTCAGAGCAGCAACTTGCTACGACGAGGTCACGGCAGAGATGAGTCGGCGTCACAATGACGTTAATGTTCTCTGCCTTTCCGGTGATATGCTCGGGGAACGTCGCATCGATCGCATGGTGCAGATCTGGATGGATACTGAATTTGAGGGCGGGCGACACGCTCGTCGCATCGAAAGTATCTCCGAAATCGAAGCCGCCGGTGGCGCTTGTGGGACGGCTGAAGGCGGTGGGTGCGGGTGACCCGCTCCAAGTATCTTCTGGCCCTCCAAGTCGGCTTGAGCGACTTCCAAGTTGCTCCGTGCAACGATTCGTAAACGCAGGTTTCAGTTTTGAAACGAAGCGCCAATCTGAGGGCGCTTCGCGCGTACAGATTGGGCGGTTTGAGACGTTTTCTATAGGCTCAATCCGCGTTCTTGCTAAGTTCGGCGCGAATTGTGTTCGGGCTTCTTAGCATGGCCCAAAAGGCTGCTCCACTTACGGAAATCGTGACGGCTGTTCCGGTTGTCTTGGCGAACATTTGCGCTCGTATTGATTGTGTGATGGAATTAGAACTTTTACTCAAAACAGTGGCCTAAAAGAGACAACGAGAGTCTTGCGATAAAACCTCTGGCGAGTAAATTCAGACTTTATGCCAACTGTCTGTTTGTGCAGTAACGTCGTTTTCACATTTTGAACCACCTAGTTTCTCCCAGCTGTGGATTGATGGACAACAACGCTTTACCTAACTCCGATGACGTCGAGCACTTGATGCTCAACGCACAGCTTCGCAACGAGCTGGAACCCTTCCTCGACGAATCCGTCGACAGGGTAGATGTGCGGAATATGCCGACGGAGAAGGAAAACGAGTTTCTGATGTCGATGCTTGAATGGGAGCGAGCCCCAGTGCTCCCAATCAGTCAGTGGTTCGACCCCGAGATGGTCCTGACTCATCCCGAACTGCTGCAGGCTAACGAACTGCACAACGCACTGTGGGATACGATTCACCGTCTATACGATAAACACATCTTTTTGGAATATACGGATCATCTTTCGGATCGAGAACTCTATTGTTTGATTTTCCGCGACATTCTTCCGTCGTCGGAAAAAATGCTCAACTTGCCCCGCACGAGCTTCCGGCATTGGCACTGTTTGGATCACACGCGCGACACGACTACTTGGCTGCGTTATTACGCTTCCAATGAGGAACGCCGTCAATGGCAATGCGAAGCAGACATCGAGTTGCCGCCATGTGAACTGCCGCCTTACCCTCGCAAGATGCCTCGACGCCCCAAGTAGGCTAACTGCGGTCGTAGCCCGAGCGAATTTCCGGCTCGTTTCTCTTTTCCACTTCAGCACTCAAAGTTAGCTGACCTCTACATTTTCCACAAAAGCAGCAACGCGTAATTCAGATCGTTGTGCTTGGCGCCGTTGGGCGTGCTGTCGTAGCGATCGATGACACTTAGCTTTAAGCTGAGGTTTGCTTCTTCGTCAATGAGCATTTCCCAACCGGTGTCGAGTTCGATACGGTAGTCGGTGAAGTCTCCCCAAGCGGGGAGATAGTCCACCTTCATGCGGAATTTTTGTCGACTGGTGAACTTCCGCTCATAGTCCATGCCGAACAACGCTTGCGGGACCCAACTATCGTCCGGGCCGCCGATTTCGTGCGAGACGCCACCACCAAAACGGCCAGCAAGGTTAGTGATATCCGTCTTGATGAAGTCGTAGCTGACACCAAAGTCGAACGTGACACGAAGGTCAAACGGCTTGAACTCATCGTAAGTCAAACCGAATTCATCGAATAACGACCAACGGGAATCACCGAATTTCCACTTTCGATCAACTGAGAGGAACGCGTTGTGTTGCGTCTCCACACCCGCAGCACTGGCGCGATTGTAGATCATGTCGAATGTGAGGTCGTTGGAGTCCGAAACTCGCTTGAGATTGGCACCAGCCCGGGTGCTGGCCGTCTGAGCGTTGCCTTCACTGCCGTTCACACCTACCTCAAAGCTGGCCTCCCAGCACGTTTCGTCGTACCAGGCAGACGGGTAGTACCAAGGCTCGTGAACTTCAACTACGTCTGTCGCCGACGGAATTGACACATCGCTGAGTGCTGGAACAGCAGCCGGCAGAAGATGCGGTTGAGGCACCACTTCATTGGGTGTTGGCTGTGAAATCGGAGGCAGCCGGTACAAATCCTGAGCCGCCAAGTCCGCACACACCAAACAAGTGATCAGTGTCAGCAAGCCGCCCCCTAACGACCGAGACAAATCGAATGTCGTATATGTTTTCATCGGTTCTTCTCGTCGTATGATAGCTAGCATAGAATCCGGATTCCCGCTGAGGGGAGACACTTGTACTGAAGGATTACAGACCTCACAAGTGCAGTTCCCACAGGACCGATTGAAATGGATGGAGATCCCCTCTATCCTCAGGACAGAAGACTCAACGTGAGCAAGATCGAGTCGGTTTTAATTGCTTTTGAAAGGGATGAGTAATGGCGAAAGAGCTAAGGATCGAATACTGCACTTCTTGAGGCTATACCAGCAAAGCCGCCAGTATGGCGGAACAACTGTTAGCTAAACACACGACCGAAATCAGCGGCTGCACTTTGGTGCCATCGACTGGCGGCTGCTTTGAAGTCTCCATAGACGGAAACTTGGTCTACTCGAAACTTCAGTCGGGGCAATTCCCTGATTTTGAAGAAGTTGACCGGCACGTCTAGAAAGCACCCGCGTTCAGCGGATTAGAATGCAGTCGAAAAGTTGAAATTGCGAGAAGCGAAGGGAAGATGCAAATCGACCTTCGCTTTTTTCGTGCAACGGCGCTCGACATCAAACACCGCGAACTGGCGTTATCTGCGTAGGCCTCAACTTCCGCAGCGCAGTTAGGGCAACGCAGTGTTAATTCAGACCGGGCACGCCGACCACTGAGGATGGGAGATAAAACTCATACGACCGCTACTAGGCGGCCTACTTTGTCCCGTCCTCTTTCGTCCCGTCCTCTTTCGTCCCGTCCTCTTTCGTCCCGTCCTCTTTCGTCTTAGCGTCGTCTTTCTCAAAGAACATCATGTGTTGCCAAGGGAGTTTATCGAATTCCTTGACCAGTTTGAAACCCATTGGGGGATACTCTTTCATGATCTGTTCTTTACTCATTTTATGTAGCCGTTTAATGGGTACTTTGGGATCTTCCATCCGATATTCGAGAAGGGCGATACGGCCGCCGGGGGCGAGCGATTTGTGCATCGCTTTGAGCATGTGCTCGGGGTGAGAGAATTCGTGGTAGACATCGACTAACAGGATGAGGTCGATTTTGCCGTCGGGAAGGTTGGGATCCCATAGTTTGCCGAGGATCGGCTCAATGTTACCTACTCCTTCTTCCTTCGCGCGTACTTTGAGCTTGTCGAGCATTTCTTGTTGAATGTCAACGCACAGGACCTTACCCTTTTCGCCCGTCATCTTGGCCATTTGCAGTGAATAGAAACCGTTGCCACATCCCAAATCGCAGATGGTTTGCCCTCGCTTGATACCAAGGTTGGCCAGCATCAGCGAACAGCGTTCTTCATTCTCGCGGGAATTGCGGATCAGCCACGGTGCGCCAAGGTAATGCATAGTGCGGGCAAGTTCGCGGCCTTTGTATTCCTGCAAAGCAGGAGGTGCCTCTGCCGTCTTGTCTGCCGTCTTGTCTGCTGTCTTGTCTGCTGTCTTGTCTGCCGTCTTGTCTGCCGTCTTGTCTGCCGTCTTGTCTGCCGTCTTGTCTGCCGTCTTGTCTGCCGTCTTGTCTTGGGCGGCGCATGCCGGAAGGACGAATAAGCAGATCACTGCCAAAAGAACGGAAACGGGAAGTGGGCGCAGTCTCATGGCAAGATCCTCAACAGGGGTGTATTCGCTTAACGCGAGCGGAGTTTTCGTGACGAATCGTGAATATTACGACCGCATTGCGTTGAGGTAATTATGTGACGCGGTTTAGCTGCGTGTCAATTCGTGGAATTTAGCCAGCAGATCTTGGGTGATTGGGCCGGGTTTTCCCGTGCCAATCGGGCGACTGTCGACTTTTACGACTGGAATGACTTCCGCGGCACTTCCAGTCAAAAAGCACTCATCAGCGATGTAAACATCGTGTTTCGTGAGCGCCGTTTCGCGAACGCTGATTCCCGATTCTTTGGCGATGTCGATCACGGCTTGTCGAGTTATACCTTCGAGAATGCCAGCATTGATGGGGGGAGTCAGAAGCTCTCCGTTGGAGACCAAAAAGATGTTGTCGCCGGTACATTCGGAGACTTCGCCTTTGTGGTTCAGCATCATGGCCTCTTCGCAACCGGCTTGCAGTCCCTCGATTTTCGCCAGGATGTTGTTCAAATAGTTCAGCGATTTAATTCGCGGGCTGAGGGCGGCTGGGTGATTGCGAATCGTGCTGACCGTGATGATCTCCAGGCCGTTTTCGTAGTGCTCTTTCGGGTAGAGCGCGATATAGTCGGTGATAATGATGACTTGGGGATTGCTGGTGCGATTGGGGTCGAGTCCTAGGGAGCCGGCACCACGGGTCACTATCAGTCGGATGTAACCGTCTTCGACGCCGTTTTCTTTCAGCGTCGAGTTAACGGCGTCTTCCATGTCTTGCTTGGTCATCGGAATCTCTAGCATAATGGCTTTTGCTGAGAACCAGAGCCTATCGAGATGTTCTTTGTGCCGAAAGACTTTTCCGTTGTAACTCCTCATTCCTTCAAAAACGCCGTCCCCATACAACAAGCCGTGATCGTAGACGCTTATTTTGGCGTCCTCTTTGTCATATAGTTTTCCGCTGATATAAATTTTGAGCGACATGGACGGGACTCTCCGGAGAAAAGGGACGGAAGCCCCTCACCCAGAAGCAATTAGGCTGGGCAAACGGCGACCGTCCCCTCATGATTATCTGTAAAATGTTGGCTGTGAAGGTGTTACGGTGTTGGTCGTACGGTGTTGGTCGTACGGTATTGGTCGTACGGTATTGGTCTTAGTTAGCTACACCGTTTCTACGAGGCCGTCCTTGAGTCGAATTGTTCGATCCGCTTGGGCTGCGATTGATTCGTCGTGCGTAACCATGACTATAGTGAGGTTCCGCTCTGCATTCAAGGTTCGCAGAATCTCTAGAATTTCCCTACCAGTCTTCCCGTCGAGGTTTCCTGTTGGTTCGTCGGCCAGCAGCAGCTCGGGGTTGGTGATGAGCGAACGAGCGATGGCGGCTCGCTGCATTTCCCCACCGGAAAGTTCTGAGGGGCGGTGGTTCCAGCGGTGTCCCAATCCCACAAGTTCAAGGAGTTCTTTGGCGCGATCCATGTTCGCCTTTTTCTGCCACCAGTAACGAAAAACTCCGTCGCTAATCATCAGCGGCATGACGACATTCTCCAGCGTCGTCAGCTCGGGCAACAGGTGATAGAACTGAAAAATCAGCCCGATATACTTGTTTCTGAGCACATCTCGCGCTCTGTTTGGCAGGTTGTCGATGCGGTTTCCTTGAAAGTAAATCTCGCCTTCTTCGGGATTGTCGAGCGTTCCGAGGAGGTGCAGGAGCGTGCTCTTCCCCGATCCACTTTGTCCGATGATTGCCAGTTGTTCGCCGCCGCGAACTTCCAGGTCGATACCTCGGAGTACGGGGATCTGGATTTTATTCTTATAGTAGTTTTTGGTCACGCCAGTGGCTTGCAGGACAACTTCTTGTTTTGCCTGATTCTGCGATACCGACGCGGTCGAGTCCTGAGGGAACGAAAGGTGGGGCTTCTGAGGTCCCCTCTCCGTTGACGCTCCACGAACAGAAGTAGAACTATTCATATCGCAATGCCTCCACTGGATGAAGTCGAGCGGCTCGGATTGCTGGCAAGACACTTGCCAGAACCGCAATAAACATGGAACCCAAAACAACCCAAACCACGGTCACAGGATTGATGATCACCGGGATCGAATCGAAGTAGTAGATCGTCGGGTCAAACACCTCTACGCCCGTGATGCTCTCGAGAACGTCAGCTATGCTGTTGATGTTCGCGACAAACAGTAAGCCCAACACCATGCCAACGCCGGATCCGACCGCCCCCAATGTTAAGCCATAATTAAGAAAGATACTCATCACGCCAAAACTCGGAGCTCCGAGCGATTTCAGGATGCCAATATCTTTCGTTTTCTCGACAACGATCATGAAGAATGTTGCCAGGATCCCAAAACCTGCTACTGCGATGATCAGAAACAAAAGGATGTTCAAGATCGTCGTTTCCATCTGAACGGCAGCCAGCAGTGCACCTTGCATCTCTTTCCAAGTTTGTATTCGATAGCCGAATCGATCGGCGGGAAATCTTGCTCGCAGCCGATCGCGACATTCTTCCAGGTCGGCACCTTTGCGCAACTTGATCTGAATGGCCGTCGCGTACTCAACTCCGTCGTGAATCATGCCCCGCGCCCGCTGTAATTCGCTCAATGGCACAAAGACCAGCGTCGAGTCGTATTCACTCATCTTGCTCTCGTAGAGATCCGTTACAGTGAAGTAGACGTTGGCAGCCGTTGGCGATTCTCCGGCGGTGGGAAAAGTCAATTTGACATCGTCGCCTGGTCGAAAGAGTTGAGTGTCGTGGACCTCATTCTCCTTGCTGCGATGCCGCACCGTCGCGATTGCATAACCAGAGATCAGGCCAGTAAACTGATCTTTGGATCCATCGAACATGTTCGTCGCAGGTTCGCCAGTGGGGTTACTCATGCTTGGATCTACCAGCGTCGGGTCGACGTTCCCGGAATCCACCGGAACACCGCCGGCGACGTTGTCGACAGGGATATTAGCCACGCCTGGATCGGATGGTCTCGAGTCGGAGAAGCTTGGATCGGAGAGGTCGGAGGCTGTAGTCGCGCCTCGCGCCTCGAGTTGCGATTCTTCGCGGAGGCGACGCTCCAACCGAATCCGCTGCATCTCTTCCTCGTAGGTTTGGGCAGCCGTCTCTTTAATGCGGCGATAGGGCCAACCTGTGTTGCCCAGTCGCTCATCGTAACCAGCCTCGTGTAAGTTGAAGGTCAATGCTTTGCGGTTTTTTTCGTTGAGCAGGAACTTGCGAAAGTCGCTTACGGAAGCGTAGGTTTTTTCGTCGATGCCAATCAGCGTAACGTGTCGCGGAATCCATTGATTTCGAAACTT
>JBLHLE010000208.1:0-8779 GCA_047620805.1 Pirellulaceae bacterium | reverse complement strand
TACCATCGCCGCTTCGAGTGAGCTTTCGCTATGTTTGGTAGAGTTTTCCACAGGCAGAGTTTTCAACAGATTGGTAATTCGCCGACTGAGTGGGTTTCTTTTTAGAGTGTTTGTTTGGTCAGTGATTCTCTGCAGAATTTCGTAATGTGGTCGTTCTTGGCCCGATCTAAATGCGACCAGCGAGTTCGATTTAACGCCGCCTTAGTGACAGACACATCCGTGCTGATCTAGAATGCTAACCCGCGGATATCGCGACCGCAATCCACTTCGCGTTTGTTGAAGGAGTGTTCTTGATGATTCACCTCAATGGCAGAACCGCGTTTATCACTGGTTCAACTCAAGGAGTCGGACTCGCTATCGCACTGGCAATGGCCGAAGCTGGGGCGAATATCGTGTTACATGGCAAAAATGAGAGTGAAGCAACGCCCGAATTATTTGGACAGTTCGAAATCTTCGAACGAAAGGTTGGCTTCGTCGCGAGCGACCTCCTGCGAGCGACTCCCACTGACCAAATTGCCGAGCAGATCTTCCGCGAAACTATCGATAGCAACGCGAGTATCGACATCTTAGTTAATAACGCCGGCAGCTATCTCGACAAACCGTTTTTGGAGATGGACCTTCAAACGCTTGACAACACGATGCGATTGAACGTGTACGCCGGATATTTCTTGACTCAATCGTTTTCAAAACACTGGATCGCAAATAATATCGACGGGCGTGTTCTCATGACCGGTTCGATCAATGGTCGCCTGGCCGAACAAGACCATACTGCCTATGACACATCCAAGGGTGCGGTAGAGATGATGGTCAAATCGATGTGCGTCTCGCTGGCACCATACAATATTCGCGTCAACGGAATGGCACCGGGACTGGTAAGAACACCGCTGACCGCCATTGTTGATCAAGACGACAAATTCGCCGATTGGATGTGCTTACACACTCCCAATGGCAAAGTGCCAACAGCCGAAGTGTGTGGCGGCGCCGCCGTTTTTCTTTGTAGCGACGCCGCCTCACATGTTCACGGTCAGATGTTACTGGTTGATGGCGGCATGAGTGCTTGGCAGCAACCCGATCCACCGCATCTAAAATAACAAATTGTTGCAAATCCGAACTACTTCAGTCGCTTGATACTTACATTTCGAAATTTCACAGGATCGCCGTGACCAGCAAATCCGAAGTGACCTTCCGTACGATCTTTCCCTGGGTGAGGTGAATTGCCCATGAACTCCGTGACCTTGCTGAGGTCAGTGTTCAAAATGACGCTGCCGTTCAATTCGACTTTGATTGTCGAACCCGCGACCGTAACTTCCTGAAAATTCCACTCGCCGGATTCGTGTAGGAAACCGCGATGAGCGGCCGTCATGCCGTATGCCGAACCGTGATATTGTCGCTTATCCAATCTTGCGTACTTGGGGTGTTCGGAATCGAGTACCTGCAGTTCGCACATTCCCACGTAGGCTGTGTCGCCACTTTCAGGATAACGTATCGCCAAGCCATTGTTGCCACCGGGCGGCACGCTGAATTCAAAACGAACAATGAAGTCGTCGTAATTCTCCGTGGTGTAAATCGTGCCACCGGAATTTGGCTTACACATCAGCACACCGTCTTCCACTTGGTAATTTTGTACGGGCCCGGACCACCCCGAAAAATCCTTGCCATTGAAAACTTGCTTAAAGCCATCGCCATCGTCGCCGCGTAGTAGTTTGACTGACTCATCGTTTCCGATTTCTCGAAGAAAGATATTTCGCCAGCGGATTTCTCCGCCATGCGTTTGCAGCTGGATGGGACCTTCGCTGAGCAGAGGTGCATTGCGATCCCAGAAATTCTCCATGATTGAGCCGTCGACACACAGCTTATCGTTCAGCCAGATCCACGTCCGCGAGCCAACTTGGACGATGCGGAACTTGTTCCATTCACCGAAGGGCTTGTCTGCCAGCGCGAGCGGGTCTTTGCCAGCAGCGCCTTTGCTGTTATTCCAAAGGCCACCCGAGCCTTTATCGGCACCGATATTCCACTTACCGCCAGCTTCGGTGGTATCCCAAATCTGAACTTGGGGAGTTGCCTTTAGGTAGATGCCACTGTCGGCCTGGGCAACTGTTTTGTAGTCGATCAAAAGTTCGAAGTCGGAATAGTTTTTGTCGGTGGTGAGATAGACACCGTGACCATCATTTACGAGTTCCGCGTTCTCCACAGACCAGTGCTTCTGGGCATCTTCTAAATCAGCGGCGCGTTTCTTGGCTCGATCTTCTTCACTCATGTCGGCTAACTTTAGCGGACTAAAGTGTCCCATACCGTGCCAACCGCTCAAATCTTTGCCAGTAAAGATCGCGGTAAAACCTGCTGGTGGACTAACGGCGTCTTCAGCGGCCAGAAACGGCGTGCAGACGAGAAGAGTCGCGAAAAAAAGGAGGGGCGCGACTAAGGGTGAGGTTCGATTCATCAGGTGTGACTCCTAGCATAGAGGTGGTTTGAATCTACCCATGGTAATGCCCGCCAGTGGCATATTCCAGTCGCAACACTCGCGAAATAGAATTCGTTTTAGGCTTCGAACGATGCCCGTCGAGCAAAAGCGGAAGAGGAGTGCGCGGCGCGAAGTTGCGTTACTTCTTTGTCGCTACGGGCTTCCGCCGTCGCGGATAGCAGGTCGTGCAGATTTCGCACTTCGTTCCGTCGCATCCTCGTGCCGAACAGTATTCGCGGCCATAGAAGATGAACTGCAAATGGAGACGATGCCACGACTCTTCTGGGAAAAGCTTTTTGAGATCTTTTTCAGTCGTTTCCACGTTGCGACCGGAGGTCAAACCCCAACGTTGCGACAAGCGATGAATGTGGGTATCGACGGGAAATGCGGAGTGGCCAAATGCCTGAGCCATCACGACACTCGCCGTCTTGTGGCCGACGCCCGCAAGACTCTCAAGATCTTCGAAATTATCGGGCACTTCGCCAGCAAACTTCTTCACCAATGTTTTGCTCAACTGCGAAATCGCCTTTGATTTCTTCGGAGCCAATCCGCACGGCCTAATGATATTTTCGATCTTGGCAACCGGAAGCTTTGCCATGGCCTCGGGTGTGTCGGCGGCGGCGAACAGGGCCGGAGTGATTTCGTTTACGCGTTTATCGGTGCATTGCGCGCTGAGCAATACAGCGATCAATAATGTGTAGGAGTCGCGATGCGAAAGGGGAATTGGAGTCTCGGGGTAAAGTGCATCCAGTCGTTGTAGAATGTACTCCACGCGTTCTTGTTTTTTCATGAGCAGGGCAGGGGAGTCAGAGAATTAAGATGAACGTCACGCGATGTCGGAAATGGACCAGTCGATTTCGCTAAACTCGCGATCGTTGAGAATCTTGTTGATCTGCGAAAACGGACGACTGTCGAAAAACCCTCGCCGCGCCGAAAGCGGAGATGGGTGAACCGACTCAAGTACACTGTGTCGTGTCTCGTCGATAAGCTCGCGTTTCTTTTGAGCGGGCTTGCCCCATAAGACGAAAACCACGGAATCCGTTTTCTCGTTAACTCGGCTAATCACCGCGTCGGTAAAGACTTCCCAACCCTTCTTTCGATGGGAGTTAGCCTGGTGAGCTCGGACGGTTAACACGGTGTTCAACAGCAGGATTCCTTGCTTGGCCCACGACGTCAAACAGCCATGACTGGGAATTGGAACACCCAAATCGGCATGTAGTTCTTTATAAATGTTGGCCAGCGACGGCGGCGTTTTCACTTCTGGCCGAACCGAGAAACAAAGTCCATGAGCCTGATCGTCGTCGTGATAAGGATCTTGCCCCAATATTACGACGCGGACTTCGTCCAGAGGCGTGTAACGAAATGCATTGAACACATCCTCACTAGGCGGAAAAACGGTTTCTGTCTGGCGTTCCTTTTTAATGAATTTTACGAGTTCACCAAAATATGGTTCAGAGAATTGTTCGCGGCACCAGCGATCCCAGCAGCTTGGAAGATCTGCCGCGAAATCCGCCGCAGCAATTGTGTTCTCGTCTTGAAAAGTAAAGGACCGTTGGGTCGACATCGTTCCATCCTGTGTCGGAAATAGAGCCAAGCATGATGATCGTAGCTTAGCTTAGCAGAGTTGTTTTTGCGAGGCGGAGGCCAGCTGTTCCGCTCTACCCGGCCAAGGCAGTAACGGCGGGATCATTCCTGCTTGCTGCGAGAGTTCCTCATGGAACATCGGTTTGTCGCCTCTACGCCAAGATGTCGTTGATTACATGGCCGTGGACATCGGTTAACCGGCGGTCGATACCGTTATGACGAAACGTCAAGTGCGTGTGGTCGAGGCCGAGCAAGTGCAAGATCGTTGCGTTTAGATCGTGAACGGACGAAACATTTTCCACTGCCTTGAATCCAAGTTCGTCGGTCGCGCCGTAGCTGACCCCAGGTTTGACACCAGCTCCGCCGAGCCAGGCGGTAAATCCTTGTGGATTATGATCGCGGCCCTGCGCTCCTTTTTGGAACATCGGCATTCGACCAAACTCCGTACAAAACACGACGAGCGTATCCTTCAGTAGCCCGCGCTGTTTCAAATCTCGGAATAGCGCCGCCGCCGGTTGGTCTAGGATTTCGGCATGAACATCGTATTGTTCGCGGAGTTTGTTATGTCCGTCCCAATTTAGGCGTCCCCCGCTGGCGTACGATCCGTTGAACAATTGTACGAAACGGACGCCGTTCTCGATTAGTCGTCGAGCCAAAATGCAGTTGCGAGCGAATGCTGCTTTGTTCGCGTTCTTGGTATCGTCGGCGCCGTACATTTTTAGCGTACTTGCCGACTCAGTAGACAAGTCACTGATCTTCGGAACGGAGAGCTGCATCCGAGCGGCGAGTTCGTAACTCGCGATTCGAGCGGCGAGACCGCCGTCGAGTGGATTGTGCTTCAAATGCTCTTCGTTGATTCGCTTCAATAAATCCCGCGCTATTGCGTCGGTGTCGTTCGTCACACTGACTGGAGGACGAAGATTCATGATCGGCTGGCTTGAACTGAAGGGTGTGCCTTGAAAAACCGCGGGCAAAAATCCTGGTCCCCAGTTGTTGACGCTGGCTTGCGGAACTCCGCGCGGATCGGGAATCGCAACGAAGGCTGGGAGATCTTGGTTTTCCGTTCCTAAAGCATACGTGACCCACGCGCCGATACTTGGAAACCCGTCCAGTACAAAACCGGTCGAAAGGAAGTTTTCTGCCGGGCCGTGTGTATTCGATTTACTGGTCAATGAATGCACGAATGAAATGTCGTCAACGAGTTCGCCGAGATGCGGCACCATATCGGAAATCATTTTGCCGCATTCGCCGCGGGGACGAAACTTATATTGCGGCTTGGCGAGATTACCCGCAGGACCTTGGAAGGTTACGGCGGGACCACCTTCTAATGGCATTCCATCCCGCTTGATCAATTCGGGTTTGTAGTCCCAGGTCTCGAGCTGGCTACAGGCACCAGCGCAAAAGATGACCAAAACGTTCTTGGCTTTGGGCTCGAAATGCGAGCGCCGCGAAGCGTGAGGCTGTGCGGGGTCGATCTTAATGTGTCCGTCAGCTGCCAGCAGACGGTCGTCGGCAAGCAGGCTCAACAATGCTGTCGCGCTCAGCCCCGTCCCAGTTCGCGCGAGAAAGTCGCGGCGGGAAAGTAAAGTCTGTCCAGCGCGGGAAAGCTGCTCGTAGCCGGCAAACGGAACACTCATGTTCGGACTCGAATCAAACGGTTGGACTTAAGGAATATACAAAAACTCACTGCTGTTGAACAAAACGCGACAAACCGTAGCCAGTCCGTGCTTTTCTGCAATCGGCTCGCACAACTGACGCTCAACCTCACTCGGATTTCGACCAACTGCAAGTTGAAATGCGAGACGAACTCGTTCGCCCGTCGTCTTCGCTTGCGCCTCGATGCGACCGGCAAACACATTCGCTTGGTCGATAACAAATGGACTGTTAAACAGATTCAGCGCCTGGATGGCGGTTGTCGACTGGCTCCGACGCGGCGTGGGAAGCCCAGCATCGGGGCAATCGAAGGCGCCGAAAACGGGAACGGGCTCCATGCGAATCTTGTGAGCATAGATCATTCGTCGCATTTGATTCGGCCCCATCTCGTCGACAGGTGGAAAACCAGACAGACCGCCGCGAGTTTTGAAAAAGTCGAAACCCGGTCCACCCATGGTCAAATTCAATTTCCCGGTTACCTGTATCATACTGTCGCGAATCGCCTCGGCTTCCAATCGCCTCGCAGGGAATCGCCACAGCAGACGACAATCCGCGTCGGCCGCCAACGATTTTGCATCCACCTGGTTCGATTGACGATACGTCTTTGACTTCAAAATCAATCGATGAATATGCTTGATTGACCAATCGTTCTCCACCAGTTCCAATGCGAGCCAGTCGAGCAATTCGGGGTGGGAAGGCAGTGCACCATTCATCCCAAAATCGCTGGGCGTTTCCACGATGCCTCGACCAAAATGATACTGCCAAATGCGATTGACGATGACGCGGGCTGTGAGCGGGTTTTCCGGGCCAATGATCCAGTTGGCGAGCGCTTCGCGACGCTCTTGCTCTGTAGAATCGGCGGCAATCGGTTCAGATCCAAATACGACAGGAACCGCTGCCGCTATCTGCTCGCCCGGTTGCTCCGGATCGCCGCGGCTCAAGAGGAAAGTCTTGTCCGCTGCTCGGAAGACGCCGCCGTAAACTTGCTTGGGTGTCTGCAATATCAGTTGGCGTTGTTCAAGCTTAGTCAGCTTCTCAACCAACGGTCCGATCTCATCGCGATTGCTGTCGTCACTGTTTGTGGCAAACAGTCGCGATTGTTCAAAGGGAGTCCCCATTGCTAATCGGTCGCCCGACGAGGCGACAGTCGTCCACTTACCTTCTTCTACAGCGACTTCGATGCGGTAATCCACGGCCAAGCGATCCCGAAACTTTCCCTCGCGATCTCGCGCCCAAACGATTCGATCGATGGTTGCGGGCTCCGCCAACTCCAGCTGAACCCAACCTTTGCCGTATTCGTTGGAAATCCAACTCTGACTATTTCCATGCAGGCCGTTGTTGATGTGCTTAAGTTGATGACTCCCATCGTTGGAATAGTTGCCCGACGAGGTTGCCTTCGTTCCATACTTTGCCAATGCAATATTCTTGGGTTCGTCTACGGTAAAGATCTCCAACTCGTCGATGCAAGGTTGATGCTCGTTGTTGTTAATTGTTGCGAACGAAGTGAATCGAACGTACTTCGCCTGAATGGGTGTAAATCGCTCCACGTTGCGAAGTGAGTTTACTGGCTCTCGCATTCGCGGCAGTTTGCCGTCTTGCGAAGTTTCGATGACGGGAGCCTCTGCTTGCAAAACAATTGCATCGGCAGTGATCCCTGTACCAGTATCGCCTCCGCGTAACAGCAAACGACTATCTTTAGTCCATTGATGCACCCCGGCGTTGAACAAACCACTCCACAGCGGTTTCTGCTCTGTGTTACCTTCCGTCACATTAGCGAAATAGTATTGATCTGCTCGAGCAACTTCCGTTTGATCCTCTTTGGATTCGAGATCACCATCTCGATCCAAAATGTAACGAGCATCACGAGTGTGAACCCCACTACCGTGCACGCCCCAAGAGATCCACAAGCGGAATTTCCCAGCTGCGCGCGGGTTATAAGTAAAAACATCTTCGCCGGGCTTATGCATCCACCACGTGTACCGCGAGCGACTCAGGTTCGGCAGCCGTTGGACATCGCCAATGTCATCTTTGTATCCACGTTGCTTTCCAGCCGGATTCGTGCCGTGCCCCTGTTTGACTTTCAACAAAGTGACCAACGCGTCATCTTCATCGTCGATCATGATCGTCCGGCGTGCAAATGCTTTGGGCTCATGCTTCGCTAGTTGTGCTCTGATAACATTGATTTCCTTGTTCACCTCGGCGGCAAGCCCACGGCCCTCTGCTTGCTGGGCGTCATTGATGGCTCGGTCGCCGTAGGAAACACCGGCAAAGAAAGCTTGCATCGCGTAGTAGTCGCGTTGCGTAATCGGATCGAATTTGTGGTTGTGACAGCGTGCGCAACCAACTGTTAGCCCTAAAAACGTACCGCTGGTTCCGACGATGATTTCATCCAGCGAATCTTGTCGAGCCTGTCTCTTCGACGCTTCGTCCCGACCAATCTGCCCGGGCAGCAGGACGGCGGCCGCAACCAGAAAACCGGTCGCCGCGTCTTCGCCAACGGCGTCGCCAACTAACTGCTGATACGCGAATTGGTTATACGGCAAGTCTTCGTTAAACGCTCGAATAACATAGTCTCGATACGGCCAAGCGTTTTCCCGCGGAGTGTTCACTTCGTAGCCGTGAGTATCCGCATAGCGGACGACGTCGAGCCAATGTTGAGCCCAGCGCTCGCCGTAGCGGGGACTCGCCAAAAGCTCCTCCACCAATTCCTCATCTGCTTTCGGATTTTGGTTCGCTACAAAATCCTGGATCTGGGCGGGCGAAGGTGGCAGCCCATGCAAGTCGAGGAACAGGCGTCGAACGAGTGTTAACCGCTCTGCTGGTTCGGCCATTTTCAAGCCACCTACCTGCAAGGCAGCTTCGATGAACTCGTCGATATTGGTCGGTCCATCGCTATCGCGGACAGCCTTCTGATAAGCCCAATGACTCTTGGGATCTTGCTGAGGCTTCTCGTTCGCCGGCGATTCTGTCCCCGCCTCTATCCAAGCACTAATCTTCCGAATGCGATCCGCCGACAGTGGATCACTTTCGGGCGGCATCCTTTCCGACTCGTCCGCTGCAGTGATACGCTCCATCAACAAA
>JBLHLE010000207.1:0-8782 GCA_047620805.1 Pirellulaceae bacterium | reverse complement strand
TAGTCGCTCGTTGGCTCCTAGTACGCTGCCAGTAGAGAGCAGACCAACCGCACCGGCAGCCGCCGTCGTTTGAAGGAAGCGGCGGCGATTTTGTGAACGGGTCATGGCTGGGCTCCTGGCAAGGTTATCGGTCAGTTGAACGTCGGTCAGTTGAACGTCGGTCAGTTCAACGTCAGTCAGTTCAACTCAACAACAGCCTGCAAATTCTAACCGATCCTTAGCGCGATGTCGAAATCCTGGTCGTTACCCACGAAACTCTCCTTTTCACTTGAAAATGGCCCTATCGAAAGGCCCGCAGGGTGATCGAAATTCGCCGCCGCTTGTACCGCACGAAATACGGCACTGAGTGCTTCCAAGCCGAATTGGTCTGTAACGGAATCTCAATCCCCGAACCACTGTAAACCACCGTGTCAACATGTTCAACTGGACGCAGCTTTCCCGCCGTCGCTTCGTATCGCGATAGCCGGAAAATGCGATCCTCTCCCAGCGATAGCGTGACGATCGGGGTTTCTGCGACAAGCTGCCGGTCATCGTCGTGGTGGGCGCCGATGTACTCCTTCAGCGCGCCGTCATACCAGTTCAAGAGCAAGCCGTTGAGCGTTGCACAAACGTTCTGTTGCGCCCATTCAAGATAGGGCTGCAACACTAATGGTATGGGGTCAGCCTTGGATGTCTGCCCCGCAAACGCATAGTCCCTCCCATAAGCTTTCTGTCGACGCGGAATCGGAACTTCCTCGCCATGGATTTTAATCCATTGCCGCTCGCTAGGGCGAAGTTTCCAAATCTCGTGGACCGTCTCGTCCGCGTATTGAGATTCATCGTCCATCTCCAAAATCCGGATGATGTTGCCATCGGATAGCTCGTGTTCTCCAACACCGCGAATCGCCCGCTTCTCAGCCCGAAACACCATCTCTATTTCCTCCAATTAAAATGTCGAAGGGCACCACCGTTATCAAGGCACTTAGCGGAAGATAGGGCGCGCAGAATCGGCCGACAAGTATACGCACGTGAGCGTCATAACGTCAATTCAAACCCACGACGCTGCCGTCCGCGGCATATTGAATCCTCACGGACTCGCGTCGATCCAAACTGCGACGTCCCGCCTCCAAAATCGCTGTCACTAGAACCGTGTCCGCAAGCGTGGCCAGTTTTCCATTGAAGGAACCGACCGTCGACTTACCTTCTCGAATGCAGATCGCCGCTTCGACGAAATCTTCGATACTGCGATAACCGTATCCAGATTGCCCAGCAAAGTATCCGTCCGCATCGGGCGTGTACTTCATGAACAGTGGATTGGCCGAGGCGAATCCGTTGGTATCGGTTGCCAGCGAATAACCTCGATGAGCTTGGTCGACGGTGACTTCGCCACCGTGTCCCATATAGAAAAACCGCTGCTGCGAATGAACATCTGCTTTGGGCGCGATCCAGGACGAGGTGTAGATCGCTGTCGCTCGATTGCCACTCGCCGTATTCTCCCAATCGACCGTCAACGTGATTGTATCTTCCGTTTCAATACTCGCAGACTTTGCCCACCCGGTGGCTGCGGAAGCATGCACCGAAACAGGGCGGGCGAATCTACCGACCGTCCAAACATTGAAATCGATGTGATGGGCATTCAAGTAATAGCTGATGTCACTCGACTTCCCAGCCCAGGCCTTGAATGTTTCTAACTGCGACTTTGGTTGACTCATGTACGCTTGAAAGAAGCTGAAATCGCCGAGCGCGCGGATGCGGTCGCGAGCATCTACGTAGATCGGATCCCAACGCTTGTGAACTTCCATCGCGACGAGGCTGTCGTTCTCTGCAGACGCCTGCAATAACTGCAAGTGCTGTGCGACCGTCTTCACAATCGGTTTGGCGATCAAGACATGACAACCCCGCTGCACAGCGGCCAGCGCTATCTCGAAATGAGTGTCATCGGGAGTAAAGACGATCGCCACGTCTCCGGTATTCATCGTCCCAAGCGCCTCCCTGTAGGCGTTCGTTTCTCGCGGGACATCGTCGCGCGGGAAACTGTCGAACGATAAATCCATATCGCGATACGCCTCCCCAACAACTCGCTGTAGGTGACTGCGGATGCCGGGAAACTTGGTGCCGTTGGTCCCCACCATTCTCAGCTCATCGACGCGACCACGACGGCGGAGATCGAACAGAGTCAAGGCGACCACTCCAGCCCCTTTGTCGGACTCCGCAGCGGAACCGTCGACATATCCCGTCGTGTATTCCCCGGTCCCAATCATCAAAACATTCATCTCAATCCTCAACCCTTGGCGGTATCCATGTATTAACCCGGATTAACGGCGGTCACCACCGGTTCAGGCCAAAAGAACTACTTTGTTGCGGAACAATTCTTTTGCCAGAAACTTTCACTGCCCAAATCTTCTTCCTGGCTGCGAACTACCAATCGTCTGGCGAATTTTCGTCGATATGGGCGAGGATTTGATGCTGATCGACAAGGTCGAGGGCGTGTTCGGCGAACAGATCCGCCATATAACTGCGATGCATTTGAACGCCCAGGTAGTCCCTTTCAATATTCAAAGACTCGACCGGCGTTTGATCCTCGAGCACTGCCCGGGGACTCGATAGCGCGCCCGATCTGAGGCTGCTTTCTTGACGCGGCAATACAGTAAGTCTGGCCAAATCCCAGTTATTGATTTTCCCAAGTTGGTTACCAACACTTAAAAGCGAATACGCGGGCCGCGAAAAGAACAGATTCTCGTTCGCGTAGCCTAAGACCTGCGAGGCAACATCTAAGTATTGCTCCCGGTACGTACGCCAATCATTCCAATAGTCGGAGTGATCCAGCGTCGACACTGCGTAATGAGCCGCAATATAATCGGCCGTCGTACGGAAAGTCTGGTAGGTATATGCGTTGTACATTTCGATCTTCCGCGGCCCCCAGTCAAACCAGCCATTTGGCCCGTCACTGTTCAAGGCACCATCCCAGTCCGAGACCGAAATCATCTGCACGTCAGCGGGCAATTGCCCCTGCCTTGCCAGGGACAAGAACGCGACAAGATTGTTGTGCATGAAGAATATGCTCGTACTCTCCAACGGCTCGACAAAGCCTGCAGACAGGCCGCAAGTAATCCAGTTGCTACCGGCTTGTCGCTGATCGCAAGAGGTTTCGAATTTAATTAACCTACAATCGTCGGGATTAACTCGCCCGTCGGCGAAACTGTCCATATACTCTTGCAACGCATCGTCTTCGGAAATATGACTCGAGCTGAAAACATAGCCCGTTCCAATCTGATCCTTGAGTCCGATTTGCCAGCGCCATCCCGCCGCCATCGTTTGAGCCTCAGGCGTCGCGAGATAGGGCAATTCCAAATCGCGATCGAGATACGGTATTCGAGTTACCCAAGCGCGGTCGTTGGGTATTTCTTCGAAACGCGTTAAACGACGCTGGAGAGCGGTTGGGATCAGTCGTTGAAATCCGGAACAGTCGATAAAGAAATCTGCGTCGATTCTCTCGCCGTCTGCCAGTATCAAGTGACTGACCGTGTCGTCATCAGCCGGTACGACGTCTCGAATCGTCTTCTGAATTCGAGTGGCCCCTTTTTTTAATGCCGAGTCTAACAGCGTTCGCCCGAAAGCCGTCGCGTCGATATTGTATGCGTACTCCGGCCAGATATTCGGAATAGGCATTCGGTCAAAATGCTCTCGTTTTAAGTACGGCGATTTACCCTGCAATCCCAGCCTCAGCCCCGTCCAACTGGCCCAATACTCCTCCTCCGATCGGTGATACTTTAAGAAATCACCATATTCCATTCCCATCAAACCGATCGGCGTAAAATACGAATGGCCTTTTTTGAACCAATCTTTCAACCGAACTGCGTATTTGATCGTCCCTCGCGCAGCACCTAGGCAGGTGTGGATTGGATTCAAGCCGCAAGCCGACACAAAGCCGCTGATATTACCAACGGTTGCCTCGCCAACGCCAACCGGAGGAAAATCTGCCGAGTCGATTAGGACGATTTCGGCGAGATGGGAGAGTTTCTCTTGCAACAACGCCACTGCACTAGCGCCGGCGGTCCCTCCGCCCATAATGACAATTTTTCTACGGAGATTGTTCATTGTGCACAGCGGAAGTTAAAACGTGGAGCGATTCAAATCTATGGTTCGGCCTTACTATACTAACCTAGACAACGACCCTTACCTAGACAACAGCGATCCAACCGAAACGAAACTGCGTAGTGAGCTTAAAACACCGCCGTCCACCAAACCGCCGTCCACCCGCTCGTTTTAAATAACACCGGGACTCTTTTCAATTCGGGCGAGTGTGTTCTTGAGATCGAAGGGCAGATCGGGAATCAGGCGGGCTTGGCCGTAGTCGAAGAGAGTATGGAAGATCGTCGCGAGTAGATCGTCCGGTACTGTGGGGGTGCCCATAGCGGAACTGCCGTCTTTGGTCGAACTGCCGATAACCTGACCGCTGGTCAATCCGCCACCGTACAGCATCAGCGGGCCAAGCGATGGCCAGTGATCGCGACCACCGTTCTTATTGAGCTTCGGCGTTCGCCCCATCTCCCCGCAACAAACGAGCAAGATATCGTCGGACAATCCGCGCGCTTCGCAGTCTTCAATGAACGCGGAAACAGCGTGATCGAATGGCTCGATAACCAACGGCTTGCCTTTGGCTACTTCGACGTTGTTGCTATCCGCATGAAAGTCCCACACGAACTCACTATGAATCGTAATGAAACCGCAACCTGCTTCGCACAAACGTCGAGCCATCAGCAGCATCTTGCCGAGCGTCTTTGTGTGCGCGGTATACCAAGGTATGTTGTTGCGAGTCTTGTCGCCGTCGTAGCCCCAGTTGCTGGGATTGTAATACTGACTGGTATCGTAGCGGGCGATCGTGCGAGCATCCTCTTTGGACAAATCGAAGGCGTTGGCAACGCCCTTTATGACCAATTCCATCGCTTGCTTCTGCAATCCGTAAAGGCCATTGGCCTCCGGTGCACTGTCCAAGTTGCGGCGGACATTATCTAGTCGGCGAAGCAGGTCTTGGCGATCTTCAAAACGATCCCGCGGAAGACTCAACTTCATTGCTTCTTGCAGCGGCCCTTTGCCGCCTGGCATAAACGGCGTGTAAGCATTCCCCAGTCCGCCCGTTGCATCGAACTTTCCGAAACGTTCACCCAATGTTTTTTGTTCCGGGTCGATCGACTGCGGAACCATGAAAATCGAATTCGGGAGACCCGTTTCCGGATGATTCGTTCCCGCTACTCGCGAGTAAACCGCACCGATGCTGGCTCCTTTGGTAGCGGGACTGACTAACGGCAGCACTCCGCCGTGACCAGTCCCCGGCTTGTAGTTTCTGACTACCGCGAGACGGTGGGCATGCTTCGACAGTTTTTGCAAGCTGTCGCCAAAATGAAGTCCCGGGACGCTAGTTGGTATATCGCCGCCAACACTTGCGATCTCTACCGGAACTTGAATCTTGGGATCGAATGTTTCATGCTGAGTCGGCCCGCCCTGCATGAACAAAAAGATGACCGACTTACCCGTTGTCGGACTGCCAAGAGTTGCCGGATTAGCGAGGGCAGTTTGGCCCAATCCGCCCATTCCCAGTGCGCCTAAGCCAGCGCCACCGATCTGCATAAAATCGCGACGCCCCAACGGGCGACTGCGGGATAGCCTATCGGAAATTGACAACATGATTCGAGCCTCCGTGGACGATTGAACAATACGACTAATACTCTAATGGCTAAAGCGGAATTCTCCACTACAAATCAGCGCCCCTACTATTTCTCGGCAAAACCGACGCGACATTTTTCGCCAAACAACGAGAGTTTCGCAAATGGGTCGAGCCACCAAACGCTTGCTGAAATTCGAACTGCCTTAAGTTCGCACACATCAACGGGGACTGATTTGATTGACTATACCGAAAGCAGCCACAATATCCTACAAGTATTTTGCATCCTACACGTATTTTGCGGATTACAGGCGGTCGACCAATCGGCGTCAACTAGGCGACCTCCGTCACCCATCTCCCCTGAACTCAACAGCCTAAACAGTTCCGCAGCCATAATGTTCGGTCGGAACAGTCGAATCTACTGCCAAACTGCTGCTAAGAACCACTCGATGGCCATGCCACTCGATGGGCTACGAACTCAAGTTACTTGAGCATTCGTATGCTACTCGACAAATTTTTGCAGTTGCTGGAGCACGTCGTTGATCTTGATGGCCGTCTTGTAGATGATCGCATTTTCTGGCAGGTTCGGTAACTGCGTTTCCACTGCCTGAGAGACAGCTAACAGCAACGAATTCGATGTGAACTTTTTGAGAGTGGCCTCCTTCGCCGCGAGATACTCTGGTGTCCAAAACCCAATAATCTCTAAAGCGACTTCCTTACCGGACTTGTGAACGAACGTGAAATCGGGAATGAAAACGCTTTGATCGACGTAAAGCACTGTTCCTTCACGGCGGAGCGTCCAGCCATCCCGTGGTTCGTTGCCCCATTTCTCGGCGAATTTCATTTCCAACTCCGAGTCGAAATCTTCGGGTGCTGGCAAGTGGCTGGTCAACCCAGATTGGCTGGACAGTTTCAGCGCCAGTCGCCACCCTTTTTTCCCCGCTAACACTTCGGCGTGCATTCGCCAATCGCGACAAGCGATGAGGGCTGGCAGAAACTTCGCGAGCCCCACGCCGTACCGTCGAGTCCTCCGTAACGCCGATGCGGGGCCGTCGAACGTGATGCGATATTGCCCAACGTCGAGTTGCGTAATTCTGTGCATCAAGCGGGCTAGTTTTGCATACCGTAGGATGGTCTTGAAGTCGTCGGTGGCCCAAACTGTCAAACTCGTCGCCCCGTAGAGTGCCACTTGATATTGCGCGACATTATATCGTGCCAACAGAGCGTTCGCGTCTGAGTAGCCAGGGAAGTCTTTGAGCCTATGAAACTCCATTACGTCGGAGAAAAGGCGTCCCTCGATTTCGGCCCATGAGCAGCCGAGTTCATCTGCGATCTGCTGTTTGACTTCAGTCTGTTGATACTCGAACATTCGGTCGGCGCGAGTTACAAGTGGATGAAATGTCGCAGCTCTTGCGAACACGCGTTGCCGCAGTTGAGCGGCCTGGCGTCCAGTATCTCGATGATATCTCGACTGATCGTCCAACAATTTGCAAAAGGCATAAATTCGCTTGACGGGACAATCGGGTTCTTGAGCAAAGACATTCTGAATCGCGCGGTGCAGTTCTCGCCGAGTTTGTCCCGCTCCGGCGCGATATATTCCCAGCATTTGCTCAGCATAGAGTCGATATTGAGCGTGATGTTTTTGAGATAGAGTATCTGGATATATACGACCGCCGGAGAAATCATATTCGGCGATGGCGTGTTCCTTCGTAAGCATCGTTTTTTCGCCGCTTCCGCGACCTCTGAACTTCGTTCGTGTCTTCGGTAACAATTTCGTACAATATCGCTGGAGCGCCACTACCTCGACGAAGCACTCTTCCTAATCGTTGTTTGGCTTGACGCGTCGACCCACCGCCTCCGATCACGATCGCGACGTTAACTTGCGGCAAATCGACGCCTTCGTCCAACACTTGATTCGCAACAATAGCAGGGTAACGTCCCGCTTCTAACCCTTCGAGTACTTCGATGCGTTCCGATTTCCCACAATGGTTAAGCAAACATGGAATCAAAAAACGACAAGATACTTCGCGCGCCATGGCATTTGAACCAGCAAAAACAAGGCACGGCTGTCCGGCGTGAAGTCGAAACAGGTCTTCCAAGACGCGTAACTTTTCTGTTGCTCGATCTTCAATCGCACGTTTGGCATAAAATGCTCTCAGGACCTGCCGCGCCTCTTGAGTGCTGGCGACATCACTACAAAGGTCTTCCCAGCTGAAGCTGGGGGTCTCTTCGCGACGCTTCATCATATAGCGCCTCACCTGTTGCGATAAGTCATCGTAACGCTGGCGCTCTTCGTCAGACAGGTGCACGGGAATCCTGACAACCTCGTAGTCGGCAACGGATCGACCGCGAACTTGTTTTAGCCCCAGGTCGTAACACACCGGTCCGATCAACCGATCTAACAATTCATGCCGACCGTCGGCCCGTTCGAGTGTCGCGGTAAGTCCCAACCGCATGGGAGCTGCTGACATCAACGCCGCCTCCGAGCGAGATAGTCCAGGCAAATGGTGACACTCGTCGAAGATGATCATCTCGAAACGGTTGCCCAACAGAGGCATGTGAATGTAGGCGCTATCATAAGTCGTCACGGAAACCGGTAACACTTTGAAAACATTGTCTCCCACGATGCCTGCGTCGACACCTAACGCGTTCAAAATTCGCCGATGCCACTGATACATCAAATCCCGGACTGGCGAAACGATCAATGTGCTAACGGGATTACGCGACATGATGCTTAGCGCAACTTCAGTCTTGCCAGTCCCGGTTGGCATCACAACGCAGCCTTGCTTGACTAATTCCCATGCCTCGACAGCCGAAACTTGCTCGTCACGCAACGCGTGGATATTTATTTCACCCCATCGCACCTCCTGCCATTGGGGAATCGAATCGTTCAGAGTTCCGGCAAAAAGTTTCCTTAGGCAATGTTTAAAATGAGAATAGTAAAGAGCATCGGTACGAAACGATGAATCGCGAGAATCCCATTCCCAAGGCAATTCCGGTGCAATGCTATCTAGGGCATCTTTCTGGAAGCCTGTTACTCGCAGCGTTCCCCGATCGAATTCAAGAGTCGGGATGTTATCGGCGTCGTTTTCTTTCAAAAGTAAGTCGTCTCCAGACTGTCATTGAAAATCGGCTATCCAA
>JBLHLE010000206.1:0-8783 GCA_047620805.1 Pirellulaceae bacterium | reverse complement strand
GCAAACTATCTGGAGAGGATTTCAAAAATTGCAGTCAATACTTGACGCAATCCAACTAATCAGTCCAAATTCGGAGTGAACATTGTGGGTAATGACAAGCGCCCAGGGGGTGGGCTCTCACCGATGGTCAACTGTTGTCTATCAATTCGAATACGGCTTTGTTTTCGATAGTTGGTTGCACGTATGGCGGCGACTGCAGAACGACATTTGGATTGCCGGAATTGCGTGGCCGAGTGCCAATTGGCGAGGGTCAAGGTCCCGGGCTGACGAATCGACAATGGGGTGCTCGCGGTGGTGCGGAGCGCGCAACGCTTACGGCAGCTCAAATGCCTTCACACCAACATACGATACCGGCCTTCCCCGCAATGACAGGTGCCACGGGCGGTGGGCAATCGCACAATAACATTCAGCCGTTTAATACGCTCAACTACATCATCGCAACGCAGGGAACATTTCCCAGTCCGAACGGATTGGAGAAGGATGATCCAGGAGCTCGTGATATCGACCCATTTCTAGGTGAAATGCGACTCTTCGCTGGCAATTTCGCCCCCCGAAGTTGGGCTCAGGCGCGAGGTCAATTGTTATCGATCAACAACAACCAATCGCTCTTTAGTCTTTTGGGAACGACCTATGGCGGCGACGGCGAGACATCCTTCGCCTTGCCGGATCTGCGCGGCCGCACCGCGGTGCATCCCGGCTCGAATAATGAAACAACCATTCAACTGGGGCAGAAGTATGGTAACGAAGTCGAAACGATAACCGCAGCACGAATGCCAGGCCATTTCCATACCGTTCCGCCGCTGGGCTCCAATACATCGAATGTTGGACAGAATCAGTCGCACAAAAACTCGCAACCATCGTTGGGAGTTAATTATCTCGTCTCCTTGTCGGGGACATTCCCATCGCAATCTGGTTCTCCGTCTCAGCAAGGCGATCCCGGCATCGCCGGAGATAGTCCTTTCATTGGCGAGATAACTATGTTCGCGGGGAACTTTGCTCCGCGCGGATGGTCGTTTGGCAATGGGCAAATACTTCAAATTGCCAGCAACTCTGCCTTGTTCAGTCTCTACGGGACGATGTATGGCGGCGACGGCGAATCGGTATTTGCGCTTCCCGATATGAAGGGTCGAGCCGTCGTGCACGCTGGACGGGGACCAGGCCTGACCCCGCGAACGATAGGGCAGAAGCCTGGCCGAGATAACGTGGCGTTAACGGTCGCGAATTTGCCGCAACATAATCACACTGTCGCCGCACCGACTGTCCTTGGCGTAACTTTGAATGTTGGACAACTCGATCCCGATGATCTACCCAAGGGGCCACAACCGACAACCTGGGCGGAACAACGGAGTGACATTCTCACCATCGACATCGAATTCAGCCAGCCAATGAACGTAGTGGCGGCGGATTTTCGCTTGACGAATCTCGGCATCAACGCGCCTGATGATGCGGATGTCGAGTTCACTCTGTCCGATAACCATGTCATCGCGAGCGCCAATTCTGGACTTGTCAGTTTGACGTTTCAACCCGATGAATTGCCCGATGGAGTTTATCAGTTGGAAGTACTCGACACGGCAAAAGACGTCAACGACAATCCGATTACAGGTAGTGTGAATGGTGTCGCCTATCTCTATCGCGGTGACATTAACAATAAGTTCTACCAACTGAAAGCGGATTGGAGCGGCGACGAAGGTGTGTCCGTGTTCGATTTTTCGACGTTCTCCTATTGGTTTGGGAAAGCTGTTCCAGATGCTCCCGCTTACGCCGACACGAGCCGAGATAACGGTATCAGCGTTTTTGACTTTACGGATTTTTCAGATCATTTCGGCGATGGCGTGACGTATCCAATAATTCCTGGCTTTGCCGCCGTCCCGTTGTCTGCGGATGAGTCACTGCTCGTCAGCGAGCCGCTAAAATCCCAACAGCTGCCAGCTGACATCGAACGACTCAATGACACCGCGCTCGACCGTTTGCTGTTGGAATGGAGTGACCTCGAGCGAGTGGAAACGAAAACGCCGGTCGCCGACCCTTTGTCTAGCGAATTGTTGAGCGAATTGTTTAGCGAAGCGGTTTTCAGGGAGACGCTGGCAGGAGAACTGGACTTGGATTTCTGAATTTGGACTCGATAAATTCATGCTGGTAAGACGGCTCACTGCATTGAGGGAGAAAGGGAAGTCGCCGCGCTAAGCTGTTGGTATTAAACGTGTTTCGCGCGAAGGCCGAGCGAATTTTCCATTGGATTTGCGGTAACCGAATCTGACATCATGTAAATCGATGCTCGCGCGTTAGAATGGAGGCAGCTCCGTAGAGCTCCATTGGGCTGTTTTCCACTCCGCTAGAACCCTCCTCTCACCCGCCAGAGCGTACTGTCGTGAAACGATTCGAGTTCAGTTCATTCGCAGTTACCTTAATCTGCATCACTGGCTGTCTGGTCATCACCCAGGATTCAACTGCGGAGGATGCATCGTTTTCAGAAGCGGAATTAGAGTTTTTTGAGAAGAAGATTCGGCCGGTCTTGGCGCAGCATTGTTACCAATGTCACTCGGCAAAGGCGGCGAAGTCAGACAAGCTTCGCGGTGGTTTGCTGGTCGATACTCGCGAGGGGCTGCTTAAAGGGGGCGACAGCGGTCCTGCTGCAGAACCGCAGCAGGTCGAGGGAAGTGTGCTGCTGGAGGCATTGCGCTACGAGTCGAACGAGATGCCTCCGAAGGGGAAGTTACCCGCTGCGGTGATTGCCGACTTTACGAAGTGGGTGGAAATGGGTTTACCCGATCCGCGGAAAGGGACGGAAGTTAAAACCAACGAGATTGATGTCGCGGCGGGACGCACATTCTGGTCCTATCGCGAGCTCGCCAAACCAAAAATACCGCACGTTGCAAACACTGAAATCGAGACGCCGATTGACGCGTTTGTGTGGGCGGAGCTGAAGAAACACAAGCTTGCTCAATTAGGCTTGGCGGATCGAACGACGCTGGTGCGGAGACTTTACTTTGATCTCACAGGGCTGCCGCCAACGCCAGCACAGATCGATGCCTTTGTCAGCGACGAATCGCCCGCTGCCTACGAGAGACTCGTCGATCAGTTATTGGCGTCGCCTCGATTCGGCGAGCGGTGGGGAAGGCACTGGCTGGATATCGCGCGTTTTGCAGAATCGATTACTTTGCGAGGTTTCGTTCTTCCCGAAGCGTGGCGCTATCGAGACTACGTCATCCACACATTCAATGCCGATCGATCCTTTCAGCACTTCATCAAGGAACAGGTCGCCGGCGATCTCCTGCCCGCGGACACAATTGAGCAACGAAGCCGCAATCTCATTGCGACTACCTTTCTAACTTTGGGCAATACCAACCTTGAAGATCAGGACAAGAAAAAGCTTCGCATGGATGTAGTCGACGAGCAATTGGAAACGATCGGTCGCGGCTTCTTAGCACAAACGATCGGCTGCGCCCGTTGCCACGATCACAAGTTCGATCCGATTCCAACCAAAGATTATTACGCGTTGGCAGGTATTCTCCGCAACACTAAAACACTGAACCACTCCAATGTATCGATGTGGCTGGAATTGCCGCTTCCTGTCGCGCCCGAACTGAAGTCGATTTACAATACACACGACTTGGCGGTCGCCAAACTAAACGATGAAATAAAAGCGATTCGCGGCAAGCTCAATCCCGTGCCGACCAAGAGTGGAATTGTCACCAGCGACAAGCTACAGGGGATCGTTGTCGACGACGCGGACGCGACTTACGAAGGGAAGTGGGTTAGCTCCGTTTTCGAAAAGACCTACGTCGAAAAAGGGTACCGCCACGACAATACCGCGGCGAACGGTTTGATGTCGGCCACGTTTATTCCGCCGCTAAAGAAGTCCGGGCGATATCAGGTACGGTTCGCCTACACAGCTGCGGCGGGCCGAGCGAGCAATGTGCCCGTCACCGTGATTTCGTCTGCTGGAGAAACAACCGTCAAGGTAAACGAACGATTGGCCCCAACCTTGGACGGCCATTTCGTCTCTCTGGGGGAATTTGATTTAGAAGTCGGCAAGGACCATCGTGTTGTCGTCCGCAACGAAGCGACCGATGGTGTGGTGATTGTCGACGCAGTACAGTTCATTTCCACGGACGAAGCTGGCGAGCCAGCAAACCCCGCCGCGGTAACACAGCTGAAGGACAGCAATGGGCAGCTAGTTGAGCAGCAGCGAATTGAGAAAGCAAAGTTGGCAGATAGAGTCAAAGAACTCGAACTGGAACTCAAGACGCTGAACCAAAACGCTCCCAAGCGGCCCAAGTATATGACGGTCCAAGAGGAGGCAAAGTCGGAGGACGCCAAGATCCACATTCGCGGCGACGTCCATAATTTGGGAGCTGACGTCCCACGCGGTTTTCTACAAGTCGCGAGCTACGGAGAATCGATCGAGTTGCCCGCAAACCAAAGCGGTCGCGTCGAGTTGGGGGAATGGCTGGCCCGCGCCGACAACCCTTTGACAGCGCGCGTTTTGGCAAATCGAACTTGGCACTGGCTATTCGGCAGCGGGATCGTGCGAACGACCGACAACTTTGGAGCGACTGGCGAGTTGCCTTCACATCCACAACTGCTCGACTATCTTGCCGCGAGACTGGTCGAAGGCGAATGGTCCGTAAAAAGGCTCGTCCGCGAGATTGTTCTCTCTCGCACCTACCGACTTTCATCGAGCGTAGACTCGCAGCGAGACGCGGTGGCTATCGCAGCGGATCCAGCAAACCGACTGTTGTGGCGGATGAATCGGCGTCGTTTGGATGCGGAGTGTTTTCTGGATTCCATGCTCTTGATCAGTTCCGATTTGCGGTTGGAAATAGGCGGAAAGACAATGGGCAAGCCTGCGACCGACTATGACTATGCCCACAAAAACACCGGACGACGGGCGGTCTATTGGCCCATTTTTCGGAATTCTGTTCCACGCATTCTAGACGTCTTTGATTTCGCCAATCCCAGCATGGTGGTTGGCCAGCGAAATGTTAGTAACACAGCTCCCCAGTCGCTATTCATCATGAATAATCCGTTGCTGCTCGACCAGTCTGAAAAAACGGCGAGGCGTTTGCTAGAAGCTGGAGAGTTGACGGACCAGCAGCGAACTGATCGCCTGTTTCGGCAGACGTTGGGGCGGTTGCCCAGCGAAGGCGAGCGGACAGCGGTTCTGTCTTTCATCGAATCCGTGGGAACGGGAAAACGAGCAGGGGACATCGAAGCTTGGGCACAAGTCGTGCACGGTCTAATTGGTTCAACGGATTTTCGCTACCTAAAGTAAAACGTGGAGAGAGTTGATGTTCAACGCCCAATCCTTAGTGACTCGACGAGCTGCTTTGCGAAATTCTGCCTGTGGGTTTGGTGCGGTCGCTTTAGCCGGCATGTTGCAGCAGACTGCTCAAGCGGCCGTCGCAAATCCCTTGGCCCCAAAGCAGCCGCATTTTGCTCCCCGTGCAAAGCGAGTGATTTTCGTCTTCATGCAAGGCGGGCCTAGTCACGTCGACTCGTTCGATTACAAGCCAACTCTCGAAAAAAGACATGGCGAGAAGCATTCGTTCGACGATGCGCGAACTGTCGCGAATACCGGAAAGCGCGGAACGGCTCAGACGTTGATGAAATCGCCTTGGAAATTCAAGCAATACGGTGAGACAGGTAAATGGGTTTCCGACCTCTTTCCCAAAATGGGCGAGCACGTCGACAAAATGTGCCTACTGCATTCAATGCACACAGAGGGAGTTGCTCACGGCCCCGCGACTCTCTTCCTCCACTGCGGCGCGACTAACTTTATCCGACCGTCGATGGGGTCTTGGATCACATATGGTTTGGGCACTGAGAACGAAAACTTGCCGGGCTTCGTCTCTATCTGTCCATCGGCCGGAAACGGCGGCGCTCGAAACTATGGTAATTCGTTTCTGCCGCCAGTCTTCGCAGGTACAACCGTGGGAACGGCAGGTGGCTCCGCTCGGAACGCTAAAATTCAAGACTTGGTGAACGCCAAGTACGATAAGCAACAACAGCGAAAGCAATTCGAGTTGATGCAGGCGATAAATCAACAGCAGTTGAAACAGAACGTCGCCGACACGGAATTGGAGTCCGTGATCAGTACGTATGAACTTGCCTGGCGAATGCAGAACAATGCGCCCGATGCGCTCGATCTTTCCAAGGAATCCGAAGCGACGCTGTCGATGTACGGGATCAACGAAAAAGCTACCGACGATTTCGGGCGGCAGTGTTTGATGGCGAGGCGGCTAGCGGAAGCAGGAGTGCGATTCATTCAAGTTACGTATGGCGACAATTCAGCGAACCCCGCTTGGGACCAGCACTCAGATTTGCCGAAGCACGCCGATCACGCAGTGAAAGTCGACAAGCCGATCGCTGGGTTGCTGAAAGACCTGGACCAACGTGGCTTGTTGGAAGATACGATTGTGTGGTGGGGAGGCGAATTCGGGCGGACGCCGTATTCGCAAGGAAACGGTACCGGACGCGATCACAATCCCAACGGCTTTACGACGTGGTTGGCGGGCGGTGGTGTGAAGGCTGGTTTGTCCTTCGGCAGTACCGACGAATTCGGCCATAAAGCCGTCGAAGACAAAGTTCACATGCACGATCTACACGCAACGATTCTTCATCTGTTGGGCATGGATCACGAGCGATTAACTTTTCGATACTCGGGCCGCAACTTCCGCTTGACGGACGTGCATGGTCGAGTTGTGAACGAGATTGTACAGACCTGATCCGCCGTGCAACTAGGCGCCGTGCAAATAGGCGGCGTGCAAATAGGCGGCGTGCAGGCGTTTTCAGCTCGCGCCGATCCGATTCGCTCAATAATTCTCGATGGCCATGCTACTCACTTTGCGTGGCATGAGCGTCTCGCGCGTGTTGGGACTGGTGCTGGAGAAAGGCTTGAATTGGGTACTGTTGGCAACACGGCCTAGATGGGCCATGCCACTCCAAGGCGCTGGCGAGCGCTCCATAGTTCTGCTACGCCAAGCGTCGATCGCACGACTCGATGCTAAGTGAATTTTTCTCGAACTTGTGCATCGGCGAGAACGATCAACGCCCAGATCCCGAAGCCAAGTTGCAGGCAGCTGCCGAGTCCGCATGCCAAACTTATTATGGCGGCGGTCATGGCGAGTCCATAGTTCTTTAACGACATCATGCGAAATGCGCCAAGGGCAACTATGCCTTGGGTCGCGAACATTATGAAGAACACGATGAATACTGGAATGTCGTCGTCGTCGTCGAATCCTTCCTCGGCGATCTTCACTAGTACGGCCAAACACATCAGACCAATGAAGAGCATGACGATCACCGAGACAATCATCATCGCAATGGCGGGACCTATCACTCGGCCCTTCGCATCCTCCGTAGATATCTGTCGACTCCGCATCGTTGCGGTCGGCGAATTGTATGGATTGCTGGGCGCGTCCGCAAAAGGATTGGGTTTCTGCGGTTGTTGAGATTCTTGAAAAGGATTCGACGAGTGCCCGAGCGGCGTCAATGGCTCGATGGGCTGGTGACCAGTGCTGCTTTGCGGTATTGATTGCTGAGGAAAAAGGGGCTGAGGTGTTTGCTGCCGAGCGGACTCGTTGTTTTCCAGACTGGGAAATGCCGATTGGCTTGGCATGGCCCCCGAATTACTTGCCCCCGAACCGCTCGCCCCCGAACCATCTGTTGGCTGTGATTGATTGGGGATCAGTTGGACGGCTTTACATTTTGGGCAACGGGCTTGTCCACCCGCGTGTTGATCGCCGACGCGCAGGATATTTTGACATTGAGTGCAACGAAATTCGATGGGCATTGTTTTTCCTAACGAGGAAATATCCCGTGGGATATTCCGGATTGGGAGCACGGTCGCGAGCCGTGCAAGTTATGCAGTTATAGCTTACTTTAGGGCTATGTTCGAGCGGGTGAAATGTGAGTTGTCCGGTCAACTGGTGAGATCGATACAGGCTTGCAGCATAGCGGCCAGTGAAGCGGGAGTGGCCAAGCGGTGGTCGTCGCCGATTTCGAGAAGTTGGGAGGGCTTTAGATCGCTGTTGAGCAGTAGTTCGCGGCTGTCGTCGAAGGGAATTACGTCGTCTGCTCGCGAGTGAAGAATACGCGTATTTGATTTTACCGTTGTAGCCGTTCCCCAGTTTTTCCAGGCGGGGCAGAGTAATACCAGCGGCGTTTTGAGGCTGTTCATATTGACGGCAACGGCTCCACCACGCGACGAACCGACGACTACATGTGGGTTGTGCTGCAGGTATTCGCGTTCGGCAATTTTAGTCGACTCGGCAAAGTCTTCGTCAGGCAATGAGGGATTGATCACGATGTGGCCGTGGTCTTTCAAGTAGCTCGGTTTGCGACCGCCCGGCACGCTGGTCCAACCGTGCAGAAAAAGGATTGTCAGTTGAGTCATATGTTTTTCTCTGATTTTGGTGAACCGATTCGAACGCAGCGCGTCCTACTATTCAGACGACACCTTACCGCGTCGTGAAGAAAAAGCAAAGCAAATTCAAACTAGTAAATCCAGATTGGGTTCCAGTCTAACTAGAACCTGACTCTTATAAAGTATCGCGAGCGAAGATCATGATTTTTATGTGGCTGAGAACTGAACACGAAGCACACCATGAAGAACGTACTGCGCATACCGCAGCCCGGCTCTCCGTGGGGATGCTATGCAGGTGACACTCGGCTAACAAGCTCGCAATTGCGAACAACCCGGTGTCACAAGTGGCAGCGGGTTTTTTCGTGCACTTTTCCAAACTCAAGTGCCTTCATCAGCAGTGATGTGGGCGGCCGCT
>JBLHLE010000205.1:0-8806 GCA_047620805.1 Pirellulaceae bacterium | reverse complement strand
AAAAAAGTTCGGCGAGTGTTATTCATGATTAACTCTTTCTCGAACGCCAAAAATTTGTAGTGTTTTGTTCTTGTAAAATGAGAGCTCAGCGGATGGTCACAAAATCGTTATGGTTGAACAGAACCAAGACCAGGTTTTCACGCGCCCGCTGTTTGGGGTCGTTCGCAGCCGGAAGCGGATTCGTCGCGTTGCCGAGCAACTCCAGTTTGGCCAGGTCCGATAACCGCGTTTCTTGCTCGACCAAAAACGTTCGGCACGCGTACAATTCTTTTTCACTAGGACCGCGCGACAAGATCACTTCGCAAGCCGCCCGGATAAACGCGTCGTCATCCGAATCAATGCCCTCTTGTTTTGACAATGTTCCAGCAAGCTTGCGAGACTGAGTTATCGCCAGTGAACTATTGACCAGCGCAAAAGCCTGTTGGGGGCGAATGGATTCTTGGCGCCGATAACACTCGCGCGGATTCGCGGGATCGAAAATCTGCAGGAACGGCATCTGGCGTTCGCGGGCGTGCCGAAAGTAAAGACTGCGACGCTGCACAGCCATACCTTGGTTATGATCAATGTCCGCTCCTCCCCGCTGTAGATCGAGGCTGCCGGCAACGTGCAGTATCGCATCGCGGACCGTCTCGGCTTCCATGCGACGGCGACTCATTCGCCACAGTCCTTTGTTATCGGGATCTTTCTGCAAAGACGCTTCGTCCGCTGCCACCGAGGACATGCGATAGGCGTTCGAGTTTACGATCAGACGATGGACGTGCTTCATGCTCCAATTGTTCTCCATCAGCTCGACTGCCAAGTAGTCAAGCAGCGCGGAGAACTGCGGACGATCGCTGCGGAGACCAAAGTCATCAACGCCCGCCACGAGCGGACTTCCGAAATGCCTCATCCAAATGTGATTGACGGCGACGCGGGCCGTCAGCGGGTTTTTGCGGTCAACGATCCAGTGTGCGAACGCAGTCCGACGGCCGGTACTCGTTTTCGGGTAGGTCGGACCCAGCGGTGAGTAGGCTTTCGATTCCTGCAGGCTGGCCTGCTTCGCGTCGTCGTAACTCTTCTGGGCCGCAGTCAGTTTTTTCTCCGCCGCTGCGACGGCTTGTTTCAATTTCGCGTCGGCATTTGGAGTTGCTGTGAGTTGGGTTGCAGCGAGTTGGGCTTGGGAGAGCTCGCGCGATGCCAGGAATAATGTTTCATCGGCGTTCGCCAATTTCGCAAGCAACTCAGCCTGTCCCGCCAATTTCGCTGGACCGTCCGCTATTTGATTGGCAGTTTGATTGGCAGTTTGATTAGCATTTTGATCAGCAGTTTGGCCTGCCCGGTCGACACTTGGACTTGTACTGATCTGGTACTTTGCTCTTTCCGCATTGATTCTCGCAATAATCGACGCGAGCTGAGTTTTCGCGGTAGCTACTTTCTTCTCCGCTAATTTGACGGCTTGCTCGACAGCTTGGCGAGTCGGCTTGGCTGGGGTTGGCTTGGCTGGGGTTGGCGTTGAATTCGCAGTGACGCCGGTACTCGCTGGAGCAAGTTTCGCGGACGTGGATAATTCGGTTATTTTCACTCGATAGAATTCGGCGGCAGCATCGTAGGTCCAGATTGCGAACTTACCTTGTTGCCGTGGTACGGGTAGACGATAGGCCAATTTCAATTGGCCGTCGACCTTAAGATTCAGGAGATCGCCACGCACAAGCACTTCCAACTTGGCTCGCTGTCCCACTTTGATTGGATGGGGCACAACTGCATTCGCGGGGTAGGCATCCGCACCATTGCGACGATGAAACGCGCTAACGGTTGAAGCCCCATCTTTCGCACTCAGATAGACCGCTTGGAAGTCTCGGTCGGCGACCCAATCGAAACTAAAACCAACGGACCGATAGACGTTACCGCCAGTCGGCTTGAACTCCATCGACGCCGCGAAATCACTCGGATGATTTCCCACGGTCACGAGCGGAGAAAAAGTCGAAACGATTTGCTTTTGTTCGAGGTGACCGTCCACCGCCTCCCATTGTCCGCGAATCGACTTCCAGGCCTTTAAGTCATTTTTCGCAAAATCGTCATCCAGAAATACGACCTCCGGTTTGTCAGTTAACGGAGTTGAGTCGGCGGGCGCAGGAACATTGGGCGTCGCAACATTGGGCGTAGGCGGCTCCTGAGGTTTGTCTTGTACTGCGGGATCGTCTTGGGGGTCCTGGAAGTCAGCTAATTGTTGGCGGGCTGATTGCAGATTTTTCTCCGCCGCTTCGACTGCCGTTTCCGCCCGGGCTTGAAGATCGCGCGTGATGTTGATCTGAATCGCAGGGTAATAACTTTGCACCGATAACTCGATTGGCTGAACATTAAATTCGCCTGCAATGACGGACGGGACATTCGGCTCCAACGGATGTTCCCGATCTGCCTGCTTTGGGTCACCGCGTTTGAAGAAGTACGTTTTTGCATCGGCCGTGGCATCGTAAACTCGCGCCAAGCCGTTCTTGGTGACGTCCGGCTCTCCAGCGACGCCATCGGTGCGAACGTCGTAAGGTTCGAAAATCGCGCGAAGACGATAGTATTCCATTTGCGAAATCGGGTCGTACTTGTGGTCGTGGCAGCGAGCGCACTTGAAGGTCATACCAAGAAACGCTTTGCCGGAGTGCTCGACGACATCGTCCAACCAAACATTGCGGTCGAACTTATACCAGTTGCGAGCCAGGAAACCGGTGGCGCGGACGGCATTTTCGTCGGCCGGGGCGGCTTCGTCCGCCGCCAACATTTCCACGACCATTTGGTCGTAACCTTTGTCTTCATTCAGCGACTCAATAATCCAATCGCGCCAACGCCAAACGTGTCGTTGGCTATAGCGGATTTCGTTCCCGAACCCTGCCCAATCGCTGTATCTCCAGACATCCATCCAGTGCCGTCCCCATCGCTCGCCGTACTGCGGGCTATCGAGGAGACGATCGACGACGTGTTCAAAAGCCTGCGGCGATGAGTCGTTCAGGAACGCGTGCAGTTCCAGCTGCGTTGGCGGCAGGCCGACCAAGTCGAGATAGAGACGCCTGAGCAATAGTTCTTTGCTCGTAGCCGGAGCGGGCTTGAGTCCGCTACGTTCGTGTTCCACGGCTATCAACGCGTCTATGTCATTGCGAACCCAGGCCTTGTTTGTTGGAGTTGGTATCGCGGGCCGACTGATTGGTTGAAAGGCCCAATGGCTGCGCGGATCGGGAGGCACTTCTTCGCGAGGGGCATTCGCCCCGTCGTCGATCCAGCGGGCGAGCAATTCAATTTGCTCGGCCGTCAGATGATCGCCTTCTTCTGTGGGCGGCATCCGCTCGTCTTCATCGTTGCTGGACACCCGTTGAATCAGCAGACTACTGGAAGACTTTCCCGCGACCACCGCTTGGCCGCTTTCGCCTCCCTTTAAGATCAACGAAGACGCGTCCAGTCGCAAACCCGACTCTTGTTTTAATGCACCATGACAAGAGACGCATTTCGTTGTCAGTAAAGGTTTGACGTGCTTCAGATAGTCGACTGTCGGTTCGGCAGCGTGCAGCGGCGCACACCATAGAACGACACCGAGGATTATCGGCAGTCGTTTCATGAGAGCTCCTTTCGCTGGGACCCAAGCAGTATCTAGTAGAGAACAAACGCAACTTGTGGTTGCCATTGTAGCTGATGATAGGCCGGCCGCATAATTCTTCGTAAACTCACTCGATGGCTACCCTGAGGAGACGGGGCTTCGTGCTGGTGGAAAGGAAGGGATATGGGGGACTCGATTCACGCCATGTTTTCGGCAGGATCGAGTCCTTTCTTAATCGCTGTAGCTCTGCGTGAGAATCCTGGCCGTAGATCATTGTGATTTTGTACGAGGGTTACGCCAGCTCCAGTCCGGTGATTGTGCCTTTGCCACTGGAGAACTCGTCGGTCTCCATTCCGAGTCTCTGTAGTAGGCTGACGAAGAGCTTACTGATGGGCTCGTTGCGGTGGTTGTCGAAGGCGAGGTGTTGGCCGTGCTTGAAGCCACCGCCGGCCAGCATCATGGGCCAGTTCTGATTGCTGTGGCCGTTGGCATTGCCCATACACGTGCCATATACGACGGACGTGCGGTCGAGCAGCGTGCCGCCATTTCCGGCAACACTTTTGAGACTGGCGAGGAATTCTCCGAACGCTTGGAACTGGGCCTCTTCGATTTTGCGCAGCTCGTCCATCATCTCTGGACGGTTGCCGTGGTGCGTAAGCGAATGTGTCTCGTGCCGCACGCCAGCGATTTCGTTGAGCACACCGAGCGGTTGGATGAACAAACTAACAATGCGCGTCGAGTCGGTTTCCAATGCGAGTTTGATGATGTCGTAGGTGGTTCGCAGCCGTGTGATGAGTTGGGCTGACTCCTTGTTTTCTCGGGGCTCGGGCAGCGCGACTTTCGGCTTCGGCTTTTGTTCCCATGCCTCGGCTTGGAGAAGTTGTTGTTCGAGTTCGCGGATCGATGTGAAGTATTGTTCGAGTCGATTGCGATCCGAAGTGTTGACGGAGTTCTGCAGTCTCTTGGCTCGCTCCCGCACTGTGTCAAGCAGGCTCCGGCCGGAGCGAAGATCGTTTAATCGCGACGCAATTTCCGCCTCGCTGCCCTGCAGAAACAAAGTTCGATAGAGCTTGGCAGCACTGGTTTCCGGCGGAATGAGAATGCCCGCGCTATTGTAGGACATGCTCGTGTCGCCGGCATTACTGGCGGCCAGGACGAGCGAAGAAAAACGCGTATCATGTCCAACGCGTTCGGCGGCGAACTGATCGACCGAGATCGAATTGCGAAAGCCCGCACCCGCAGGATGTGGCGCGCCGGTGAGGAAACAGCGTTCGTTTGCATGACCGCCGTCAACGCCCGGGTGCGACATTCCAGAAAACACCGTGAACTGATCTCGCAATGGCTTCAGCAATTGCAGGTAAGGTGACAGCTCATAGTCGCGGCCTGGGGTGGTTGGGAAGAACAAGTGCGGCATGATCCCCTGGTTAGTCTGAATCGTAACCAAACGACGCGGAGGCTCGATCGATGCGCCGCGCGCAAAGGCCGGGATCATAGCGTCCAATGCGGGTAACGCAAGCGCAACACCCGCAGCGCGGAGGAGGCTGCGACGCGAGAGGCAACGAGCCGTTGTCGTGATCTTCATGTACTATTTCCAATGAAAGATTTGAGGCGTGCGAATGATCTCGCGGACGAGAGTGCGGAGTCCGTATTTACTGTCGCTGCTGCGCTTGAGAATGGCATCCACTTGGGCGCGGTCTGTAAAGCTGACCGGTGCGCCGGTCGAGTAGAGGATCAGTCGCTGTACGAGGTTCCGGGCCAGTGTTTCTTCGTCGGCGAGCACGATCTTTTTGAAGTCATAAATGTCTTTGAATTCACTGCCTTCGACAGTCGTTCCCGTCGCATCGACTGGTAGCCCGTAGCGGACGTTATTTAAGACGTGTTGCCATTGTTGCACTCCGACGCCGAGAAAACGCGACTTGATCGGATCACTACCTCGGCGTTCTGCGGGATCGTCCGCTTTTTCACCCACGAAACGATACTGGGTCCGCCAGGCACCGGTGACGTCGAAGTTTTCCAGGGAAAAACCAGCAGGGTCCATTTTCAGGTGGCAGGAAGCGCACGCGGTGTTATCGCGATGTTTGCTGAGCTGTTCGCGAATCGTCGTTAGTCCGCGAATGTCGGGATCGACAGCGGGAACATTGGGCGGCGGTGGATCCACCGGACGGCCGAGCAAACGATTCATCATCCAGGCACCCCGTAAGACAGGCGACGTGGTGGTGCCATTTGCGGTGACTTTCAGGATCGCAGCCTGAGTGAGTAGTCCGCCGCGTGGACTGAGTTCCGGTTTGGTCACACGACGGATGCCGCCGCCTGCTACTCCGGGGATGTCGTAGTGCTCGGCGAGACGCTGATTGATCATGAGAAAATCGGAATCCACGAGATGAGCGATGCCGAGGTCGTGTTTGAGCATCTCACGGAAATAGGCCCTTGTTTCCGCGAGCATTGCGTCCCGCAGATCCGGGCGGAACTCGGGGTAGAGCGTGGTATCGGGAGTGGTGAAATTTATTTTCCGCAGGTCCAGCCATTGATCGAGGAAATCGTCAACAAATCGTGCGGACTTCGGATTGGCGAGCAGACGCTCGATTTGCAGGTCGAGATCTTTGCCGTGCAGAGAGTTGCGTCTCGCGAGTTCCGTCAACTCGTCGTCGGGCATGGAATTCCATAAGAAGTAGGAAAGCCGGCAGGCGAGCGCATAAAAGTCGACTCGTGGATCATTCGGTATCGGCGTCGGCTCGTGTAGATAGAGGAAGTCCGGCGAGCAGAGTGCCACGCGGTACGCTTCCCGCATCGCCGTTTCGAAGAACTCGCCCGCAGCGATCTTGTCCCGCGCGATTTGCACGTAGATCGCGATTTCTTCCGGAGTCACGGGACGGCGGAAGGCCCGCGGGAGAAAATCCTTCAATAAACGATCCGCGTCTTCCGTTGGGCGTGGCGATGCGGCGGTCCAAACCGGTTGCCATTTCTGAAACTCCGGGGCATCGACATGATGCGGACGCGCGCCGGGATGTCGTACGGGAATCGGCGGCTGTCGCGGATACGTCCCGGGAGCTGAGGCGTCTCGTTTCGCCGCGAGTTGAGCGATGGGTAGATTGCCAAACAACCGCCGGTGGCTCGCTGCCGGCCAGGCGTCGTGCAGCGGGCCTTCGACATCGACATAATCGACTGCCACGCCGGGGCCGACGTAATTGAAAGGCGTATTGTAATTGCCCCATAGATTGGCCGGGTTAAGTTCGAGCTTATCTGCCGCGTTGAGCCACACTACCATCTCATGCAATTGTGGTTTCAGCGACGGGGCATCTAGGTACGAGATGACGCGACCACTCGCCGTGAGCGCAAGCGACTGCATCCGGTCAGACGGTAGGAGTTCGCCATTGTTGAATTCGAAGCTCCACACCGAAGTGGTAATTCGATAATAGCCGGAGTGGAACGGCGAGAAGTTTTCGATCTCTGGGATGTAGGCGGGTCGCGCGTGTGTGAGGATGCCCAGCGACTCGATCGTTTGCAAAAGTGGCTCCCGTTCCTGAAGTGGCATGGTTCTGCCGTTCGCGCGTTTGCGGTGCATCTCCTTGAGCAGTTCCATGTCGGCCTTGCCGCCTTTGATGGGAAAGGAGCTTTCACCAAACTGCGCGAGGCCGCCGATTCGCCGGAGTCGCTTCTTCCAGACGATTGGCTTGTCCTGATGAGCGATCGCCGTGTCGAGCACAAAGTTCGCGGCTTCCAGATACTTGCGTAGCTGCACGGCGGACATATCGAGTCTCGCCGCCACTTTGTCGAATCCGTCAAAGCGTCCGTCTGCGGGCAACATCTCCTTCACCTGCAAGCCGGGCAGATCAAATAGATCGCGAATTGTGTTCTCGTATTCGGTGCGATTCAGACGCCGCATCGGCACGCGCCCAAGTTCGCGCTGCAGTTTGGTCTGCGTGGATACGAGCGATTCCTTGAGGCTCTTAAGCATCGTCTCGCGCTGAGCTGTTGTAGGCTGCTGTTCGATCTTCGGTGGCGGCATCTCACTTGCCTGTACCCTGTCGTGTACCTTCACCCAGAGCGCGAAGGTCGCGGTGTCGCCGAATTCGCTTTTGAGGGAAGATAAATCGAGATTTCCTTCGCTCGTTTCCGCATTGTGGCAATCGTAGCAATGCGTCTTGAGAAAGGCTGTCACGTCGGCGGCATGCGAGCCGGCCAGCGGTGTGAATAACAGAGTGGTAAGGAGTATGAGAGTGTGTTTCATCGCTGTCATTTAGAACTGCTTTTATTACCGAATCCAAACGCGTTTCCCCGCGCCAAGCGGTCGGGATTGAGTTTGCACGCTGCAGGTATTGGGCCAGTAGTATTAGAGCATAGTCGACTCCTCGATGTCCTGGAAAGATCGATCCTTTCAGGACGGATAATTCCGTTGGAAACTCACTATGCTCAGAATTCTCACACAGAGGCGCAAAGCGGCAGAGGATAAAAGGGGCGTGTATCTGCCAAATCGGTCCGCACCGGGAAACGCAGCTATTCTTCATGAATAGTCCGGGCTAAACCGGGGCAAAGTTTTTGCCGCAGAACCCACCATCCACACATTAGACGTTCGTCACCTCCAAAATGATGCGTCTGGCAATGTATCAGTTACAATTGCGAGCATGCTAAAAAAGTCATTAGCGTTTCTCCAACACGGGGAAGATTGTGTCACTAAACCTCCGCGCGGGAGATATGTCATCTTGAAACCAACTTCATTTCTGTTTTTGGCAATCGTGTCATCGGTCACGGCGGCTTCCGTATTGTTGCTGCCGGGCGTCCGTTGCCTGGCAGACGAAAATGTCACGGCGGTTTCGGCCGCTGACGTCTATCGGGGGCTGAAAAAGTTCTACGCCAAAACGGCTCGACAGGACGGCTCGTATTCTCCTGGCGTCGATCCCAAGTATCTCGGCATGTCGGACTGCGCTTATAGCGATATGGCTGCGGTAACTTACGCCTGTACTGTGCACAAGACTTTCGGGTGGACGTTGCCTCGCGAAGAAAAAACGATCAAGTTTTTGCAATCGCGACAGCAGCCCAGCGGTGCGTTTTTCAACGTCGCTGGCACGGTCGAACCCGCTTCACCTCCAGCTCGAACGTATAACACGACGCAGGGACTCGTCGCCTTGCACGCTCTGCAGGCCAAGCCGCTGTACGACCCCTTGCCGATTTTTGAAGAGATTCTGAAAGCGGATTACAAATCACTGCCACCCTATTCAACTAGCTTCTTCCCACTGGCCTATCTGTGTATGG
>JBLHLE010000204.1:0-8882 GCA_047620805.1 Pirellulaceae bacterium | reverse complement strand
CGTCGACATGGTAGCTGGAAGTCGAGAAGTTGTTGTAATCGTCATCGTAGCCGCGGACGGTTACGCCTTCGGGAGTCATCTCAAACAATGGTGGAACGTCGGAGCCAGCCACTTTTTGAAAGAATTCGTCGTCCATGAAGTAGGACCACATCTTTTCACCCGAGATGTACTTTTCCGCGTCGTCGAAGTCGCCGTTTCGCCCCCACAGTCGCAAAGCGTGAACATAGTTATTGGTGTTCACGGGAGCGGCGACGGGCTTAACTCGATTTAGGACTTGATAGAGTTGCTCGTCCGTTACCATTAACGGAATGTCGTGCTGTGGTTCGAGCAAGTACGGTTCGTTTCGTCCCTCGCTGAGGTTTTCCTCAACGACTGTCAGAAACGCGACGCGGTAAGCGACGAGTGCTGCCAGAACGATAATGGTTGGCAATGTCCAACGACTGATCCGTGCGAGCATGATCAGGAATCCTCTACGAACGATGCGTGAAGTCGGTCCAATTGGCCAAGCTGAATGCTGGCGGAAATTGACGGAATATCGGAATCGGGGATATGCAGATATGGGAACGGTTTAGAGTAAACCGAATTTCTTCATTTTGTTGTACAGCGTTACTCGACTGATTCCGAGTTCCGCTGCCGTCTCTTTGCGGCGGTGGTTATTTCGCTGCAGCGATTCTTCAATGATGCGTTGTTCGAGTTGTTCGACTCGAGTTTCCAACGACTTGGGCTTACCATCTTCGTAAGCGATTTCGTCGGCGTGTGGTGCCATCTGGCCACTCGATTGAGCGTAGTTAGCAGGCCCGCTCTGCATGTGGTTCGGTCCGCCAACTGGCATGGCGTTTTCCATTTGATGGCGAGGACCGTGGGCCAAATACTGAACATTTGGAGCCAGAACCGGACCACCTGGCCGAATTCCCTGCGAGGAGCGAGTGTTGCTTCCCGTCGATGGGTAAGTGGGAATGCCGTTGGCCGCCGATCGAATCGAACTCGGCAAATCACCCAACTGAAGAACGCCCCGCTGACAGTACAAGACTGCTCGGCGAATTACATTTTCCATCTCGCGAATGTTACCGGGCCATTGGTATTTGCGAAGGGCATCGAGGAATCCATTTTCGATCGCTCGAAGACGGATACCGTGGGTACGACTGTGCTCCAAAGCGAACTTGCGAGCAAGGTACTCAATGTCCCATGGTCGCTCTCGAAGCGGGAGAAGATTGAAGCTGAGAATATTCAGCCGGTAGAACAAGTCAGTTCGGAAAGATCCCGTGTTGACCAAGTCTTCCAGGTTGTAGTTCGAGGCGACGACCAATCTAGCTTTGGAATGTTGTGTGTCGTTGCTACCAACTTGCTCGTATTCGCCAGTCTCAATGACTCGCAAGAGCTTCGCTTGGTGTTCGGGAGGCAAGACGTCGATTTCGTCGAGCAGCAAAGTTCCATTGCCAGCTGCGGCAAACTTACCATCGCGATCCCGTTCTGCACCCGTAAACGATCCCTTGACGTGACCGAACAACTCGCTTTCCAGAAGATCGGGGGGAAGAGCACCACAGGCGACGGTACAGAATCGCTCGTCCCGTCGGTCCGATATTTCGTGAATCAAGCGAGCCAAGAATGTTTTACCGCTCCCAGTTTCGCCGATTAACAAGGCCGTGACGTTGTGCTTGGAAGCTATTTTAATATCTTCCATCGTCTCGAACATGTCGGGAGTGAACGTCACCAGCGATTTAGTCTTGCCGTGAAGTTCCTTGTGAGGCATTCCGATCCAGAAGGTATCCAGCTCTTTTTGCAAGTCTTGCGGGTCGTTCAACAGAGACGCGAGACGATTGTAGTCCACGGGGAGATTCAAGAATTCGTCGATCGACTGATCCGCCATCTTCCGCAGTCGCGGTGGGCAATTTGTCTCTACTAAGCCGTACAGCGGCACAGCGTTATTGGCTTCGCCCAGTCCCGTAACGAACTGACCTGCTGAATATCCATTGAGCGTCGATTGACCAAGGTGCACCAATACGGCGTCGTAAGGGTCCGCATCAAGGCATTTGAAGAGCGATTCGAGAGTCTCGCACGACTTGACTGCATGTTTACCTTCCAGCTTCTTGCCAAGTTCGTCAACCAAATTCTGGTCGCGACTAAATACCAATACGCCGGACGCCGTTGTTTCACCGTTATTCTGCATAGTCTTTTCGCTCAACTTGGTCAGATCCGTGGACGAAAGATTTTTGAACACATTTTCGAGGATGGAAAGAATTGAACACTGTTCGTAAAGCCATCCTACAAAACCCAGACTACTTGGCTTCGCTATTTCAACAAGCGTTTAGTGCCGTTATCAAAGTGAAAAGCAAATGGAATTACAGGCAGTTCATAGATATGTAAGGGATGTTCCGATTATTCAACCGTTTTTGATAAGGAAGTGAATCATTGCGGAGTGCGGAGACCTTTCCTGTTCCGTTGAGCTTACCTGTCACCCGGATTCCATTTGATCCACCGTTCGTTTGGGTCGATGAAAGATTACAGGTTGGGAATCCTCTGTATCTGAGTCCATTTGTGTGGGCTGACCAAGATGTGGGGTTGAGTCACCAGCCGCATTCGAGAAGCACTGTTCAAGAACACCTGAAACTATCCACTCCGCTGAGGTAACTGGTCCATGCATGCCCTCTTATTAACTGTCATTGCCTTAGGTGGTGGTGAAGCACGTATTTCGGACGTATCGAATACATCCTATGAAGCCGCAGGTCAGCAAGCCATTGCTTATGGTGATCAGTCTGGCGGCGTAGAGAATTGCGCCCACTGTGGTGGTGGAGCTGGTGGACTGGCAGCTGGTGGACTGGCAGCTCGACGCGCTGGACCAGCGCCGTTGAAGGGTCGTACCATGCCGCAAACTTGTTATGCTCCGCGCTACGGTTGCTATCACAGCAACAATCGATTCATGAATCGCTATCCAGCATTTCACGGTACTTACTACCGCAACCCTTACAACTACCGAAACTATTTCGACTATCCTTGGCATGCTGAAATGCACGAACCAACTTCATGGTTCTCTCATACGGTTCCGCCGGAACAACGTCAACAAGAAGTTCTTCCGGGACAGCCCAATGCATCTGCAAGACAATTTGAGTCCGCTTACCGAACGGCTCAAGAGCAGTTGAATCAGTACCGTCGCTAACCAAAGCATGGTTGTTCTCGAGCGGAATCGGTGCGACTAATACTCGCACCGGTTCCTTTTTTCTTGGCGGTACGTCAGGCGTATTCTGAGCTGGCGATAAGGGAAAAAGCGACGCAAAATGCACGGTTGTTAGCGAAAATAATGGCATAGTTGCCCACATCGACGGCAATTTTCATGTACGATCGTGGGTCCATTTTACACCAACTTCCCTTTGTCTGACTCCCATCCGTTGCCCCATGCGCACAATCACAATCACTGCAATCGTGATAATCACTGCCACAGTTTATGCGCTAGTTCGTTACGTGGTGTTTAAAGGTGTGGCTGTCGATCATCTACCTCTTTACGTGTTCAACAAGATTGCCTCATTTGCGGGTATCGTTTTGATTGGCTGGGCACCTTGGCTCAAGGATGTTCAGCAACGAAAACAAATGGGATTGGTGGCCTTCAGTTTACTTATCGCCCACGTCGCCATGTCGTGGATCATGATGAACCCGGCATATTATCCCAAGCTGTATCAAGAGGCGGGTAAGCTCAATTGGCGCGGCGAGCTATCGATGTTGGCAGGCGTTGTTGCGCTGGTAATGATATTGTGGTTATTTCGAGTCACACCGGTGATTAATGAAGCAGGTGCAAAGCCAACTGCGAAAACACGCCCCGCAGGATTGGTGCCAGGTCTGGGTAGACTAGTCTTACTGTTTACCGCCCTGCATGTTTTCTTTATGGGCTTTAGCAGTTGGGCAGATGTAGCCAATTGGCCGGGCTACCTTCCACCGATAACATTGCTATCTTTTGTCATCGGAATTGGATTTGTCGCTTCGCGAATGTTGCGTTAGCAACCGGTTAACAGTTTACGATTCGACGATTTGTGTTGTCCGACGACTCGTTTATCTGGTCGTCAAACTGTTAGCTGTTGGCGATCAGTGATTGACAAAAATTGCAAGCGAGTTTCGTCGAGAAAGAACGGAAAAATAGAATTTAAAAAAGTATGCGATACATTGCTTGACAATTCGTCGGCACTCCGCAAAATGTGTCTTAAACATTTTGTTGTTTGAAACTTCGCGAGATATTCACCGGCAAGTTGCGGTGGCTAATTTATACGACCTGTTCTGGGTTGAGTTAGTATCTGATCAGAAAATACTCCTGATCAAAATAATGGGATTAGTTGTTGCGTCACATCAATGCGGCTATACCATTGTCTCTCGTAGTACTGACGAAATGCTTTGGGGAAGCGTTACCGATTGCTTTTTGGCGTTCATCGCTTGTTCGGATTTTGTTTTAGATCAAGGGATGGCTACGTTTCAATTTGAAATATAAATAGAGCATTTGGGGGGCGGCGACAGATGGAACCGACCGCTGGCGTTTACGTGTTAGGATGTCCCCCCCTTTTGTTTTTCTCGTGCAGGGATAGCGCGGATTTATTTCGACGGTGGAATAGGATGTACCTTCCGCCGTCGTTTTTTATGCGCACTCTGACCCGCAAGTAACTTTCAGTCGTTTGCTCGATCGAAGCGAACATTCCATGAGCCAATGTTTCATTAGTCTCGGCGCCAATTTGGGGCAACGCGCGGAGAATATCGGCCGCGCCGTCGAATTGCTGGCGGCTAATCCACGCATCCACAGCGTCCGCTGTAGTTCATTGTTAGAGACGCAATCCGTTGGCGGACCGCCGGATCAGCCGCCATTTTTTAACGCCGCTGCGGAATTGGAAACATCGCTCGACCCCGAATCGCTGCTGCGAGTGCTACAGGACGTCGAACAGCAATTGGGGCGAACTCGCCATCAGCGCTGGGATAAGCGGACATTGGACCTCGATATTCTGCTATTTGACGATCTGGTTATTCAAACACAGCAACTGACCGTTCCGCATCCGAGAATGGCATTTCGTCGGTTCGTTTTGAATCCTCTCGCTGAAATTGCCAGTAACACGCTCCACCCACAGCTCGGCTGGACCGTTGCGGAGATCATTCAGCACCTCGACTACGCCCCGCCCTACATCGCGCTCACAGGAGCCCCAGGAGCCGGCAAGACGACGATTGTAGAAGCAATCAGGCGCGAGTACGCGTCGCTGTTTGAGGTTCGCACTGAGAAACTTGCCGAGATCGATTTGCCCAAATATTACGACGATCCGACGCAGGCGGGCTGGGAGACAGAATTGAGCTTCCTGAAACGCCGTTCTCAACTCGTCCGAGACCTCCCCGCTGGAAAATATTTGTTGACCGACTTTTGGCTCGATCAGTCGCTCGCGGCGGCCGAGATGTGGTTGCCGCCTCAACAGTGCGGCCGCCTCGCCGAATTGCTAGATCAAATGCAAGAGGAAGTGCTGCAACCGCGCTTGATCGCTTTTGTGTCTGCACCTAGTTCGAAATTGACATCTCGGATCCAACAGCGAGGCCGCTCGTACGAACTGCCGCTGAATGAATTCTGGCTGACACAGTGGCAGAAGTCGCTGCAACAGCTCGTTTCGACTCGCGTCCGCGCTCCGATCTTGTGGTTGGATGGTTGCGACTTGGCGTGGGCTTGCCAAGAGCTGGTTGCCGCTTCGCAAGCGATAGAATAACCTCATGGGTTGAGCAAGTTCATAGTTGGATTAGTTTTCAGTTCAATTCAGTTCAGTCAGTCGCAGTCGGAACCCCGCGACTCGGAACCCCGCGACTCGGAACCCCGCGACTCGGAACCCCGCGACTCGGAACCCCGCGACTCGGAACCCCGCGACTCGGAACCCCGCGACTCGGAACCCCGCGACTTGGGGCACAGTTGTTGTATTGATAGGCTACCTATGTCACCTCTAGTCATCACGAGCATTTCAGATTTGCGGACCGCTGTTCGTCGGATTCGATCTGAGGGGCGGTCGTTGGGACTCGTGCCCACCATGGGTGCACTGCACGCAGGGCATCTGAGCCTCGTCCAGCAAAGCAACGAACGCTGCGATGCGACAATAGTGACCATCTTCGTAAATCCAACTCAGTTTGGCCCCAATGAAGACTTCGACAAATATCCACGCACGATGGCCGCCGATCTCGAATCCCTCTCTGCTTTGCATGTCGACATAGTTTTCGCTCCCAGCAACGAAGATCTTTATCCGCCGAATTTTTCGACCTATGTTGAGACTTCGCGCGTCGCGGAGTCGCTGGAAGGCGCGTGCCGCCCGGGCCATTTCCGTGGTGTGACGACAATTGTCATGAAGCTCTTTCAGCTAGCTACTGCCGACTTCGCCTTCTTTGGACAGAAGGATTACCAGCAAGTCGCCGTAATTCAGGCGATGGTTCGAGATTTTAATGTTCCAGTCGAGGTGGTGGTTTGCCCCATTATCCGCGAGGAGGGTGGATTGGCGTTGAGTTCTCGCAATCGGTACCTGACCGCGACGGAACGGGAACAATCGCTGGCGATTTCTCGTAGTTTGAGGATGGCGGAACGGCTAGTGCGAAGTGGCGAACGAGACGCGAACGTGGTTCAGCGTGCCATGCGAGAGGAATTTGACACTGCGGGCATCGATCGAATCGAGTACATTGTGATTGCCGACGGAGAGACTTTGCTAGCGGTTGAACAGATCGACGAATCGTCGGTTGCGTTGGTTGCTGTGTATGTCGGTGCGACGCGGCTAATTGATAACTGTTTGCTTGGTCGCGCAATCGTCGACTGAGTTGTCTCCCACGAATGAGTTGTCTCCCACGAATGAGTTGTCTCCCACGAATATTGTGACCGATGTTAGCCCGACCCACGGCGGTTGTTGGCCAGCGTTCAAGTGATGCCTAATACGACAGAGGACAAGACCCTTGTGGCAGACGATCTTTAGGATTCCGCACGAAGTCAACGGTGTGCCGACGTTTGGAATCGGTTGGGCACTTTTGTTTTGGCTAATCTTTGCGGTTGGGTTGTTGGTATGGCTGACGCGACAGCAGGGTTGGAATGCGGATACTCGCAGCCACGTGCCATTGCTGTTGATCGTCGGCTTGGTGATCGTCTTCGTGTTGCCAAATATTGAAGAAGTGGGTCGCGATGGTCCGATGGGTCTGGCGATTCGTGGCTACGGCACAATGATGCTGTTGGGAGTTGTTTGCGCGGTCGGTCTGGGAGTGCAAGAGTCCCGCCGGATGGGCGTCGATCCGGAGTTGATATTTTCGTTGGCGTTTTGGATGTTTGTCGCTGGAATTATTGGGGCGCGGTTAACTTTCGTGGCCTTGGAATGGGATCGCGTTCAAGATCCGAAGTCGATTCTGCAAACGATCATCAATATTGTTAACGTGCCCGATGGTGGGTTGGTTGTTTACGGTGCACTGGTCGCTGTTTCGGTTGTCGCCATAACGTTCTTGAGACGGCACTCTTTGCCGCTGTTAGCTTTCGGCGACTTAATCGTTGCGCCATTGCTATTGGGGCTCGTTTTTGGCCGGATCGGTTGTTTGGCTACTGGCTGCTGTTACGGCGGTGTATGTGACGTCGATGCGATTTCGATTGCATTTCCGATGAACAGTCCACCCTATGTGCGACAACTACAACGAGGTCAATTGCATGGCTTCGAATTAGTGGAAGATAGCGTCGACGGGCAGGTGCGGGTCGTTGTGCGTTCAGTTACGTCCGGGAGTGAAGCGGAGACTGCGGGGTTGCTGGCGGGTGATCGAATTGCGAAAATCAACAACAAAGTCATCGCGAACTTGGAAGATCTGGAGAGCGATGGTGTAAATCCCAGTATCATGAGGTCGCCATTGTTAAAGATCTTGACGGATCGCGGCGGCCTCATAATCGCGGTGGAGAAGTTGCCGAGCCAGAGCGAGCCCGTTCATCCAACGCAAATCTATAGCGCGATCAACGCTGCCTGCCTGTGCTTGTTGATGTGGGCCTATTATCCGTTCCGCCGTCGCGACGGCGAGATGATTGCGCTGCTGCTAACCGTCTACCCTGTCACTCGATTCTTGCTCGAGTGGATTCGCACGGACGAGTCTGGGCGGTTGGGCACGCCTTTTACGATTTCGCAGTTAGTGAGTATTCTGCTCTTTCTGTCGGCGGTGGGACTATGGGGTTTTCTGGCGACTCGACCGACTGGCAGCGATTTACCTCTGATTGCTGCAAAGGAAGGCTGATATCAACTGCCGATTCCACCTGCTAGTCCAACGTAAGCTTTTTTCGTAGAACACTTTAGCGACAGAATAATCAAGAACTTCGAATTCGATTCGAACGCCATCAGACGCATTTTTTCCTTTTTGCGGGAACTTATCCTTAGCGCGTGCGTCAACATGAGTGGAGAGGCAGTGAACGACGATCAACTGATTCAAGCCACGGTGAGTGGCGATTCGGAGGCCTTTAGTCAACTTGTTGACCGATACCAGAATCGCCTATTCAACACAATCGCGTACGTTGCTGGCGATCAAAATGAAGCGGAGGAAGTCGTTCAGGAAGCGTTTGTTCAGGCGTTTATCAAGTTAAGCACGTTTGCGGGTCGCAGTTCGTTTTACACTTGGCTGTACCGCATTGCGTTCAATTACTTCATAAGTCGCAAACGGCGGAAACGAGAGATACTAGTTGGCGCTTTAGAAGAGACATCCATCGAGCCTCTCGACGCGGAGGGACCTGCGGAGAACCGTATGCTGCAAGCCGAACGTGCAACGCAGGTTCGCGAGGCCTTAATGGTATTGAGTGATGAGCATCGTACCGTAATGGTCTTACGCGAAATCGACGGCTGTGGTTACGCGGAAATTGCGGAGATACTGGATTTGCCTGTGGGAACGGTGAGGAG